>NZ_JBIQOE010000184.1:0-58063 GCF_047739415.1 Mesobacillus sp.
TTTTTCAAGTGAAATAAACCCATTGTTTATTTTAACAAAATATAATTCAAAAAACCCCTTCGACATGAATTCTACCGTTTCTTTTGTCCAGCCTCTATGCTTGGCCAATTCACCGCCATACCGTTTAAGATCAAATGACCCTTTCTTTGCGAGGAAAGCATAAAACCATTTGAAATGCTCCCTGGTTGGCATAGTCGTGAAGAAATCGCTATTTTCTTTGTAAAAATGGACATAGATTCTTCCTGGATTTTTCCCGGCAAATAATTTCTCCAGTATCTCTTTGGAAGGCGGCAGATCCAACAGAACGACATAGGATTGGTCTAACTCAATTTGCTCAGCTTTCTCATATGTGGATACTAGTTCCAATGAGTCTCCGATTACTGAAGAAAACTTATTTTTTAAATCGGAGTTGAAGAGAATCCACTTAATATTACTCCCTGGAATCATATCTGGAAGCTTTTCCAATCTTTTAAGCCCTCGGAAATCGAATAGCTGCCAGGACTTGACTGCCACGTCCCTGAGAAAAATCTGCGGCTTCTTGATATTGTTCCATTCGTTGATCGACAGTTCGCCAATGACCGACAGCTTCGAGCTCGGCGAGATATGGTCATGGAGATGTCCAAAACCGAATCCTATTCCATCAATCACAGTCCCTTCCTCTTCTAGTGCCAGCTTAAGATGTGACTGATCTGCCCCTATCTTTCTCAGGGTTGAAATATTGGCTCCATCAATCAGCACTTTCGGTTTAGGGTTGCTTACGCCGTATGGAGAAAGCATTCCAAGTTCATTTATCGTTTCAAGCGTAATCTCTTTAACATCAATCCTGGCATCGATATGGGATACCGGAATTAAATCTTCTTCCTTCAGCTGCTCTTTTGCCAGTCCATTCAACCTTGACCTTAATGAATCAACATCATTAAGATTCAATGTCATGCCCGCAGCCATTGGATGTCCCCCAAAGTGCGGAAGGATATCCCTGCAGGTTGATAGATTCTTAAAAAGATCGAAACCGGCGATACTGCGTGCAGAACCCTTCGCAAGCCCCTTCTCTTTATCAAAACTGAGCACAATCGTTGGACGATAATATTTTTCAACGAGCTTGGAGGCTACGATACCAATGACTCCTGCGTTCCAGCCTTCCTTGCCGACGACAAGGACTGAATTATCTTCTATTGGATAATTCATTTCCACTTCAGCAACTGCTTCTTCAGCAATTTGTGAAACAATATTCTGCCGTTCTTTATTTATTGAATCAATTTCTTCCGCAAGCATCATCGCCTCTTCCGGATCATGAGTCATCATCAATTGGACAGCGGGGTCGGCACTGCCAAGTCGTCCGGCTGCATTAACCCTCGGGCCAATCATAAAACCTATTGTTTCTTCATCAATGGCTGCCCTATCTGTTTTAGCCAGCTTAAGAAGCGCATTCAAACCAGGTGTCTGGCTCGACTTCAATTTCTCTATTCCCCTCAGAGCAATCAGCCTGTTCTCGCCAAGCAGGGGTACTAGGTCGGCAATTGTCCCAATAGCGGCAAACTCCAACAAATGCTCCGGGACTCTCCCAAGCAAAGCGTGTGCAACCTTAAAAGCGACACCTACACCAGCTAAATCCTTGAAAGGGTATAGACTGTCGTCCAGCTTTGGGTGGATGATCGCAAACGCATCCGGAAGGACTGGACCCGGTTCATGGTGATCCGTTATGATCAGGTCGACACCTAGGTCTTTGGCAACAGTAGCTTCATGAAGAGCTGAAATGCCCGTATCGACAGTAATAATCAAGCCAACTCCGCTGTCTGCGGCACTGCGGAATGCTTTCTCATTAGGACCGTACCCTTCTGTAAAACGGTTCGGTATGTAATAGTCGGCGTTCGCTCCGAGTTCAGCCAGGGCGTTCATCAGGACCGTCGTACTGCTTACGCCATCTGCATCATAATCACCAAATACCAAAATGGGCTCCTGAGTTTCTATTGCCTTATTGATCCGTTCAACTGCCTTATCCATATCTTTCAGCAAAAACGGGTCGTGAAATTCGCTTTTTTGCCCAAATAAAAAATACCGGGCATCTTCCACGGTATCCAGTCCGCGATTAACTAACAGAGAAGCAGTCAGATGATTTATGTTCAGGTCTTTAGCGAGTGAATCTATTATTGTTTGGTCAGCTTTTTTAACAATCCACCTTGATTTCGGCTTTAACATACGTTCACCTCTCAGCTTTTTCATTATACAAAAGCAAAGAGCCGGTTTCAATGACAATGAATGCTAATATAGGACAATAAATTCATAGAATGAATGGAATTATCTCAAATATATTAAAATGAAGATCTCCCAAAATGTTGAACACACTCTTTAAAAAGTCCGTTGATTTCCGTTCCAGGCGATTCGCTTTCCGCGGGAAGAATATGAAAAAGACCACTTGCCGTCTTTCATAAGCAATTCTTCCTCGGGGCTGGAGCTGAGCCCGCAGGACTTTGAAGATTCTTCCTCGAACCTTCCTACGCACGATGGAAATCGTTAGCATTTTCGGAGGAGTCTTCGCACCTTCCAATACAATCAACTAAGGTTTATTAATGAATTTTGATATCGCCATAACCAATATAAAAGAGGAGAATTTTCTTGTCCAATTGACTGTTTTGCTGTCAACCAGATTAAATTAACTAGTTAGAATAATAAAAGAGGCGACTCTCTTGTTGAATTAAACAACTTTTGAGTCAGCCTCATCTCACTGATTAATGGATATCTTCTATTTCGTGCTGGGGTGCTGTTTCCTCCGGCAGAGTTTCCTTTTGGGCCAGCTGTTCTTCTAGTGAGTTGTTTTTCTTCTTCAATGTCTTTACTTCCCTTTGAAGCACAAACATCCTGAATAGACCGACAGAGCCAACAATGATTCCGCCCATCAACACAGATCCTAAGATGACCAAAATTAACGGCCATTCTGATTCCCCAAATAAATAGTTCACTGTTACTGGATCAACATTGATGACTGCAAAAACAGCAACAATCAATGCAAATGCAAGTCCTAACAGCAATGTCCATTGAAACTTCATGCTATCTCCTCCCCTGAGACTTATAGAATATCTACTCCATCTTCATAACTTCCACTCTCACTGTATGGGTTTATATGGACCAGAACGTTTTGGACATTTTTGTTTTCCATCAGTTTCTTTTTCACACTTTTCCCAATCCGGTGGCCCTGTTCTACGGTAATATGTGGATCAACAGATATCTTCAAATCAATGATAACATAGTGACCGTGCTCTCTGGCATGTAATTCATCCAAGTTCTTTACTTCTGGTATTGACTGTACAACATTCCTGAATTCTTCTGTATCCTCATCATGAAGCACATGGTCAAGTGTGCTGTGAATTGATTCCTTGCCAAGCTTCCATGCCATCCTGATGACCAGCAAGGCTACAAGCAGTCCGGTTACCGGGTCTGCATACTCTCCAGCCAGCCTATTCCAAAGATGCCACCCAGCACGGCAGCGCTGATCCCTATAAGTGCTGCTATGGAGGAATAGACATCCGATCTATGCTCATACGCATTGACGATCAGCGCATCACTTTTCAATTGCTTACCTAATTTGTATTTGTATCTGAACATTCCCTCTTTAACAATAATTGAAACGACAACAGCCACTATCGCGATTGCTTTGGGAGGTTCAATGGGATGCAAGAATGCCTCGATTGATGATCTGCCGATTTCGACTCCCACTAGCATCAGTAATACTGCAACAATGATTGCAGCAATTGATTCTACCTTTCCATGCCCGTATGGATGGTCTTCATCCGGCGGAGCTTTCGCTGCCTTGAGACCTATGTATACAGCTAATGAACCAGCTACATCCGATGCAGAATGGACAGCATCCGCTACAAGTGCTTTACTGTTCGCATGAATGCCTACTCCCCACTTTAATCCTGCAAGTATAATAATTCCGACAACAACAACCATTGCCGCAAATTCAGCATTCTTAAATCTAACATATTTTTCCAATAGCAAAATCCCTCCCTGTACAGAGCTTTGTATCTTCGTTGCTTCTTTTTCCGCCAAATTTAGTCTGTCGGCATTCCTTTTATATTATCCTGAAAAATGGTTTTTCTAACCAAAAAACAAAAAGTGCAAGCGCCTTGGTCAGCCCCGACAAGCGCTGCCCGCCTAAAACGCCACATCGTGTGGCTGGCGGTTTGCACGTCCTGTGCCTTAGAGGGCCGACCGGTGAAGTCGCTCTTTGACTTCATTGGGCGGACCGAAATCGAAAAGTATAGCCGACTGCCCAGAAACGCAGAAACTGGAGCCTCCGACAAAGAAGCCCTTTTTGCTTCTGTCGGCGGAGTTGAAGTTTCGGAGTTTCTAGGAGGCGCAACTAGACAACTCGAAAAGCGGAGGCGACTGCCCAACTCCGAAAAGCGCTGGAGGGCCTGACAGCGAAGTCGGTCTTTGACTTCATTGGCAGGACCGAAGCGTCTCGAGGAGTTAGGAGCCGCAGCTAGACAAGCGACTCGAGGGGCTAGGCGCTGGAGCTGGATTAAGATAACTTCATGAAGTTATCCACAACTCAATAATTTAATAAATTCCTTTACCATAAAAAATACCACGGGGGAACCCGTGGTATTTTAGTTTTGCTTTTATGAAATTAAACTTGCGGCTCATCTGAGTAGACTTTCTTTTCCTTGTAAGTCTTGATTGTGCCTTTTTTCTTAAGCTCTTTATTTTTCCATACATACCACAGCTGTGCTGCGATGAAAATCGAGGAATACGTACCGGCAATCAGGCCAATAAGGAGAGCGAAAGAGAAATTCCAGATTGATGTACTGCCGAAGATCAACAGAGCCACTACTGTTATGACAACAGTCAGAATTGTGTTGACCGAGCGGCCAAGTGTCTGGCGAAGAGCAGAGTTCACTACATCCGCAATATCTTCCGGTGTCTTCAAGCGTTTCTTCTTCACCATATTCTCACGCATTCTGTCGAAAGTAACAATCGTATCATTGATTGAATAACCAACAATTGTCAGGACGGCTGCGATAAAGGTAATATCCACTTCAAGCCTTGTGAGACTGAATAGAACAATGATAAAGAAAGCATCATGAAGCAGCGCTATTATAGCGGCCAGTGCCATGTAAATCTCAAATCGGATCGTTACATAGATAATGATCCCCACGGAAGCAATGGCAACAGCAATCATTGCATTCTTAGCCAGTTCTTTACCGATTGTTGGTGAAACAGTTCCTACATTCGGCTCGGCACCGAATTCTTCCTTGAAGTGAGATTTAAGCTCAGAGATCTTATCTTTGGAAAGAACTGTTTTAAATCTTGCAACGCCAATTTCACCATTATCACCGGAGATGACAATATCGTTTGTTTCCAAATCAACTTGCTTAAGCTCTTCTTTTAACTGTGCCGCTGTAAGTTTGCTGTCAGACATGACCTCTACCCTTGTCCCAGCCGCAAAATCTATTCCAAGATTCAGGCGGAACACAAGGAGTGCAATCAGACCAATACCGATAAGAACTGCAGATGCAGTAAAGAACTTGTTTCGGCTCTTGATAAAATCGAAACGATCGAATTTAGTTTTTAAATCTAGTGAATCTAAGCCTTCCGAGATATCATGAACTTCACTAGGTTTTACGCCAAACAATCCCGGCTTGTTTTTGAACAATCCGCTGTTCACTAGCAATCCAAGGAACAAGCGTGCACCGAAGACTGCTGTGATAAAGCTTGCCAGGATACTGATGATCAGCATCGTCGCAAAGCCTTTTACAGAGCTTGTACCATATGCGAATAATACAATCGCCGCAAGCAATGTCGTGATGTTGGCATCAAAAATCGTAGACAGTGAGCCTTTGCTGCCCGCGTCAAACGCCGCTTTGATATTGCGGCCAACCTTCAATTCTTCTTTAATCCGCTCATACGTTATGATATTCGCATCCACCGCCATACCGACACCGAGGATCAAGGCCGCGATTCCAGGCAGTGTGAGTACACCGTTCATCCAGTCAAATACAAGCAGGATGAGGTAAACGTAAATTGATAACGTAATAACTGCAACAATTCCAGGAATACGGTATAAAGCCAGCATGAATACGAAAACAGCAAGAATCCCGATGATTCCGGCAAAAATAGTTTCATTTAAAGCCTGTTCACCGAACTTCGCCCCTACTGAAGTAGAGTAGGTTTCTTCAAGATTAACCGGTAATGATCCCGCATTAAGCAATGAAGCAAGCTGTTGGGCTTCTTCTATTGTAAAATTACCTGTGATTTCAACATTTTTTTGATTTAAGATCTTATCAACGTTGGGATTGGAAAGGAATTTAGGTTCAGGCTTCATCCTTTCTTCCTTATAGGAATCCTTCCCTTCCTCGAAATCAAGCCAGATGATCAGCTGATTCTCCGGATACATATCACGGATTTCCTTTGTGATCTCCCCAAATTGGTCCCCATCTTTAAGCGTGATCGAAATGCTTGGCTTGTTTTGCTGGTCGAAGCTTTGCTTCGCGCCATTTTCTTCCAAGTCACTTCCATCCATCATGACGCGGTCGTTAACGTCACGGAAGGTAAGATTCGCTTCGGTTGAAAGGATTTCACGTGCTTTGTTCTGGTCTTTTACGCCAGCGAGCTGTACGCGAATCCGGTCATCACCTTCAATTTGGATGTTCGGTTCACTGACACCAAGGACGTTGACCCTTCTCTCAAGCGCTTCAGCAGTGCTCTTCAAGGTTTCGCGGTCAACTTTCTCGCCCTCTTTTCCATTTAGAGGCGTGACTTCATAAAGAACCTCAAAACCACCCTGCAGGTCAAGACCAAGTTTGATATCTTTCAATATGTTCTGGGTTGTTGCACCCATGGCACTTCCAATTAAGATCACCAGCAAAAAGAAGGCCACGATGCGGCTGCGTTTTACCATTATGTATAAATCCTCCTTATTCTTCGCACAAACATGCTGACAGACAAATATAACAATAAGACCAAAGAAAATAGACAGTAGCCAATTTATAGCATTCTAATTATGTAACAGTTTAAAAAAACTGTCAATTAAGCTTTTTCCGTAATCTCCATAAAGAAAGTCTCTATCTAGAAAAAATCGTTATCAGGATCTTTTCGGGTTTTATTACAAAATAGGTTAAGAAAAATAAGATGCAGTATCAAGAGTAAATGCTACTATGTACCATTTCAAACCAACCTATAAAAGCAGAAAAAATCTGCACCTGGATTTTTTTAGATAACTCAGCCGAAAGAGCTATTCCCCCTGCTACTTTAGAAGTTCCTTTCGTTCCTCTTCATCATCGAGCGCAAAGTCTCCCAGTTTGAAGGCTTCAACGGTGGTAAAATTCATTACGTCTCCGATTTTCGCGGATAAAATATCAGCGACGACTTCATACATCTGAATCTCTTCTTTCGGTTTTTTCCATTTTTTCTTAGTGAGATAATCCCATAATTCCTTTTCTTTAACCTGTTCATAACCGAATATTTTGAATTCTTCAATTTTGCTTTTCAACGCCGGCTTCACTTGATTGTAAAACCGTCCGTATTGATGGCTTGGATTCATCCCTTAGCCCCCTCGTCCAATTTTCTAGTCTTTTAATGTTTTAACCTTGTCATGCTTTGTCCACTTTCTTGCATATAGTTAATTGTATATGAAATATGCATTTTTGAGAAGGCAGGGAGCGGAATGTCGAAGTTTTTAAAAGGAACATTTATTTTGTTAATGGCCGGGCTCGTCACGAGAGTGCTTGGTTTCATAAATCGGATTGTCATTGCCCGTTCCATCGGAGAAGAAGGTGTTGGTCTTTACATGATGGCCTTCCCCACTTTGGTGCTTGTCGTGACGATTACTCAGCTGGGTCTCCCAGTTGCGATTTCAAAAAATGTGGCTGAAGCCGAGGCAAGAGGCGACTTCCGAAAAATCAAGAAAATCCTTGTCGTTTCGCTTGCAACCACAATATCTCTATCTATTGTCTTTACACCTGCTCTCATTTTCCTTGCTCCATACTTGTCTGAGACATTGTTCACGGATCCCCGGACACAATGGCCATTGCTAGCCATCGCACCAATCGTACCAATCGTTGCGGTATCTTCTGTTCTCCGCGGCTACTTCCAGGGAAGGCAGAATATGCGGCCTTCCGCAATCTCCCAGGTGATCGAACAGCTTGTCCGGATCACGTTGATTGCTGTTTTGACAAAGACTTTCATGCCTTATGGAATTGAATATGCGGCAGCAGGTGCCATGATTGCCTCTGTGATCGGAGAGCTCATTTCTCTAATCTATCTAATGACGACCTTCAAGCTCCGGAAAAAATTCAGGCTGCGGAAGAACTTTTTTCAGTTCGTCCATTCCGGAAAATCGACCTTGAATGATTTAATGAGAATTGCCTTGCCAACTACAGGTTCAAGGCTGATTGGCTCTGTTTCCTGGTTTTTTGAACCAATCGTCGTTGCACACAGTCTGGCGATTGCCGGTGTGGCCGCCGTGGCTGCCACGAAACAATATGGAGCTTTGACCGGCTTCGCCATGCCATTGCTGTTATTGCCATCATTCATCACCTATTCTTTGTCCACCTCTCTTGTACCGGCAATCAGTGAAGCGAACTCTCGCAAGAACATGAAGGTAATCCAACACCTTCTGCAGCAATCTTTGCGATTTTCCCTTTTGACAGGCGGCCTGGCGATCGTTGTTTTATATGTACTGGCTGAACCATTAATGACATTGATGTACGGGACGGCAAATGGTTCACAATTCATCAAGCTGATGGCACCATTCTTCCTGTTCTACTATTTCCAGGGACCACTGCAGGCAGCACTGCAGGCTCTTGATTTGGCGAGGGCAGCGATGATCAACAGCCTGATCGGAAATCTCGCCAAGACCGCTGTCATCTTCCTGTTGGCAAGCCAGCCAGCTTTTGGCATAAACGGTGTAGCCCTTGGAATGGTCATGGGGATCGTCCTGATCACCCTACTCCATTTCGCGACAATGCTTAAGGCCGTTTCATTCACCTTTTATGTAAAAGATTATCTAAAAGTACTTGCCGTTATCATTCTTTCGGGATCACTGGGTTTCCTGCTATGGGATTGGCTGGATGAAAGTCTTTCATTGGCAGTAAGAATTCTTATAAATGCAGGAACTGTAACCATCCTGTACTTGTCGCTCTCTCTTGCTCTCGGTCTAATCAGGAAAAATGAACTTTCGAAATTACGATCTGTAATTTCATCTTTTTTAAGAAGATAAGTAAAAAAACGTGGACATTGTCTCCACGTTTTTATTTATCCTTTAAGTCAATATAGAATTTTCCATTTTGGTAGCTACAAAAAGAAATCTCTCCTGGATCTTCATATCCCTGTTTTTTCAGTTGCTCCAACAGCCAGGAACTCGATTTGTCAATCATTCCAAGGTTATCCTCCTGGACCTCGCCGTCGATGATTAACGGCAGTGCAAGGCTGCTGCTGTCTTGCTCACCTTCCTGTTCTCCCTGTTTCTTTTGGAAAATGGACAGGGTACCTGATGGCTCCAAAATGGCATACTCCACATCGGCAATATCCCCTACATCCTTTTCTCTTAATTGAAGCAGCAGATCGTCAAAATTATATCTTTGCGACCGCATTGCTTTTTCATCGATTTTCCCATCATTGATTATGATTGTCGGCTTTCCATCGACGATATCCCTGAACTTTTTACTTTTTAGAGACAACATCGCCAATGTGATCTGGATGATGACAAGCACACTGATTGGGAGAAGCGTGTCAACTAATGGGTCTTTTGTATTCTCAATAGCCAGGGAAGCCATTTCGGCGATCATAATGTAGACTACCAAATCCAGGATGCTTAATTCACCGATTTCCCTTTTTCCCATTAAACGAAAAATCAACAGGATCAATAAATAAAGGAGAACTGTCCTAAAAAGGATGATGAAATATTGTTCCACGTTTCCCCCCGCCCTTCACACAGCATTCCTCTTTAGTCTTTAACGCAAAAGTAAATTCATACTTATTGTTTCAGTAATTTTTATCTGAGTTCCTGAATAAAAACTGATTCTATTTGTCCATTTCCATGAATATGCTTGTACTAGGCAATTCCCGTTTAGAGGGATTAGATTAGAGAGGAGAGGGGTTAATGGAATCTAAAAGTTTAGGCAGGGCCGTCCTGTACGGAGTGATTGCAATATTCCTGTTGGCAATCGTAAGCAGCTTTATATTTTCTCTTCTTTTAAAGTTCACCTCCGTCCAAGAATCTTCGCTTCAATACGTAATGACATCTATCTCTTTTTTATCGATTTTCATTGGCGGCTTTATCACTGGCGGAAACGGCAAAGAAAAAGGCTGGATGATTGGGGGAGCTACAGGGCTGGCATATTCTTTGATTATTTTCCTGTTCCAATACCTGGGTTATGACAGCTTATTCTCGCTTGAACAAATCATCTATCATATTTGCTATATCCTCACGGCAATGATGGGCGGCATCCTCGGGGTAAACATCGTTGGGGGAACCTCAAAGGCATAAAAAAGAAGCGAACAGAGTTCGCTTCTTTTTTCGTTACACACCTGCTGCTGATTCTCTGACATCACGAATCGCAGCGCGGTCATATGTAAGACGGCTTCCGTCTCCACATTTGATGACAACAGTGCCTTCATCAAGTGCATCAACAATTCCATGCAAACCGCCGATTGTTACTACCTTGTCACCTTTTTGCAAGTCACTTTGCATTTGTTGAACCGCTTTTTGCCTCTTTTGCTGAGGGCGGATCAATAAAAAGTAGAACAATACAAACATCAGTAATAGCGGGAATACTGTACCTAATAATCCTTCCATTCATTTTCGCCTCCTTTCATTGGTTGGCATTGTCCGCATAACGAAACAGCCTTAATAAAAGCAGTTTATTTAGAAGTTTTTGGCATTCGGCTTATTGTAGCCATATTGCTCAAAGAACTCTTCTCTAAAGTCCCCCAGACGGTCTTCACGGATTGCCTGTCTGACCTGCTCCATTAATTTTAGCAGAAAATAGAGATTATGGTAAGAAGTAAGTCGAATCCCAAACGATTCATCCGTTTTAATCAAGTGGCGGATATACGCCCTGCTATAATTTTTGCATGTATAGCAATCGCAGTTCGGATCTAATGGTCCAAAGTCACGCGCAAATTTCGCGTTCTTGACGACCAATCTTCCCTCGCTCGTCATCAATGTGCCATTCCTGGCAATACGAGTTGGCAGCACACAATCAAACATATCAATGCCGCGGATGGCGCCATCAATCAATGAATCTGGTGAACCTACCCCCATTAGATAGCGCGGCTTGTCCGTTGGCAGCCATGGTGTGGTGAATTCCAGCACTCTGTCCATGACATCCTTCGGTTCGCCGACTGAAAGTCCTCCGACAGCGTAGCCAGGGAAGTCCATTGAAACAAGGTCCTTGGCACTCTGCTTTCTCAATTCCTCATATTCTCCGCCCTGGACGATACCGAATAAGCCCTGGTCCTTTGGACGCTGATGAGCTGTCAGGCAGCGCTCTGCCCAGCGGGAGGTCCGTTCTACCGACTTTTTCATGTAATCATATTCAGCTGGGTATGGTGGACATTCATCGAACGCCATCATGATATCTGAACCAAGGGCGTTCTGGATTTCCATCGCTTTTTCCGGAGAAAGGAAAAGCTTGTCCCCATTTAAGTGATTGCGGAAATGGACGCCTTCTTCTTCGATCTTCCTGAACTCACTCAGGGAGAACACCTGGAAGCCGCCCGAATCGGTGAGGATGGCACGATCCCAGTTCATGAATTTATGCAGCCCGCCTGCCTCCTTGACTATTTCATGACCTGGCCTTAACCATAGATGGTATGTGTTGCTCAGGATAATCCCTGCACCCATTTCAACTAATTCTTCAGGTGACATTGTTTTAACGGTTGCCAGAGTGCCTACCGGCATGAAGACAGGAGTTTCAAAGGAACCATGAGGTGTATGTACACGACCAAGCCTTGCTCCTGTTTGTTTACAGGTCTTAATTAATTCGTAACGGATTGCTGACAATGTTTAAGCTCCTTCCAGAAGTGCAAATTCATTTTTCGTGTGTGTATTTTTTCGAAGCAAAGAAACTATAAAATCAACATTGCATCTCCAAAGCTGAAAAAGCGATATCTCTCTTCGACAGCTCTATTATAGGCATTAAGGACATTTTCCCGTCCAGCCAGAGCACTCACAAGCATGATCAATGTCGATTTTGGCAAATGGAAGTTGGTAATCATCCCATCGATTGCTTTAAACTCATATCCAGGATAAATAAAAATATTGGTCCAGCCATTTTCAGCAACAAATTTGCCATCATTGGCCGTTGCAATCGTTTCAAGTGTCCGCGTTGAAGTTGTCCCCACCGTAACTATGCGTCCGCCCTGTTCACGGACCGAGTTCAACAGCAATGCTGTTCCTTCTGTTACCTGGTAAAACTCTGAATGCATATCATGCTCTTCAATCGAATCAACGCTGACAGGCCTGAATGTTCCTAAACCCACGTGAAGAGTGATAAAAGCAATATGGATGCCCATTTCTTTAATTTCCTCAAGCAGTTTTTCTGTAAAATGCAAGCCAGCCGTCGGGGCGGCTGCAGAACCTCTTTCCCTTGCGAAAACCGTCTGGTATCTGTCCTTATCCTCCAGCTGCTCCTTGATATATGGAGGTAGAGGCATTTCACCAAGCTGTTCCAGCACTTCATAGAAAATACCGTCATAGGAAAATTTCAGATTCCTGCCGCCATGTTCAGCTTCCCCTGTGCATTCTGCGGTCAATAATCCGTCTCCAAAGACGATTTTTGTGCCTTCCTTCACTCTCTTCGCCGGTTTGACAAGCGTTTCCCACTCATCGCCCTCAAGCTGTTTTAGGAGGAGTACTTCAATTTTAGCGCCCGTGTCTTCTTTCATGCCAAAAAGCCTTGCTGGAAGAACTTTTGTGTCATTCAGGACGAGGCAATCACCTGGTTTGAGATAGTTTTTGATGTTCTTGAAAACATCATGTTCTATATTGCCCGATTCTTTATTCAGTACCATCAGCCTGCTTTCCGCTCTTTGTTCAAGCGGAGTCTGGGCAATCAGTTCCTCTGGCAAATGGAAATCAAACAAGTCTACTTTCATGTTGTCACCCTTACTAAGTATTCTTTATATTTTGTTCATGGGCCGCTCATCTGAATCGGCCGATAAAGTAAAAGATCGCAGATAAGATAATGCTTGCCAAAATGGAAGTAACAATCGGGAAGTAAAAGGTCGTGTTGCCTTTTTTAATGACGATGTCTCCCGGCAGCCTTCCCAAATTGACAAACTGCATAATAAAGCCAATGATGAAAATGACTGCACCGGCGATCATCACGAACTTTGCTGCACCTGTCATCGTTCAGGCACCTCCATTTCAAAATGTCGGTATACTGCCTCCGTTACAATTCTTCCCCTTGGTGTCCTCTGCAAAAAACCGATCTGCAAAAGATATGGTTCATACACATCTTCAATCGTCTGTGATTCCTCGCCGATGGTTGCGGAAATTGTTTCTAAACCAACCGGTCCGCCGCGATATTTTTCAATGATGCCCTTGAGTAATTTATGGTCTATATGGTCAAGACCCAAGCGGTCAACCTGCATCAGTTCCAATGCCTCCTGGGCAAGAGTTTCCTCTACGGCGCCATTGCCGCGCACCTGCGCAAAGTCGCGAACTCGCTTCAATAGGCGGTTGGCAATTCTCGGTGTCCCTCTCGATCTCCTTGCAAGCTCCTGAGCGGCAGGCCAGTCGATGTCAGTTTCCAAAAGCTCAGCTGTCCTGACGACGATATCAGTAAGCTGCCTCTCATTATAGTATTCCAACCTGCTCAAAACTCCAAACCTGTCTCTTAATGGAGCTGACAACGATCCAGCGCGGGTTGTCGCGCCAACAAGCGTGAACGGCGGAAGGTCAAGCCTGACCGATCGGGCACTTGGTCCTTTGCCAATGACGATATCCAGGCAGAAGTCTTCCATTGCAGGATAGAGAACTTCTTCAATCGTTCTTGGAAGCCTGTGAATTTCATCAATGAACAAGACATCACCTGGCTCCAATGCCGTTAGAATGGCGGCAAGATCTCCAGGCCTCTCAATTGCAGGTCCGGAGGTCGTCCTAAGATTGACGCCCATTTCATTGGCGATGATTGCCGCAAGCGTTGTCTTCCCCAAACCAGGCGGTCCATAGAGCAATACATGGTCCAGCGTTTCACGTCTCATTTTGGCCGCTTCAATAAACACTTCAAGATTTGCTTTTACTTTATCTTGGCCGATATATTGCCTGAGTGTCTGCGGACGCAGACTCTGCTCAAATGAAACATCCTGGTCGCCCGCTTCACTGGAGATGATTCGTTCTTCCATCTGTTTCTCACCCTTCTAATAAGCTGGTTAACAGATCATTTTTAACACAGCGTTACTTTAATAGCTTCTGTAATGCTTTCTTGATATATTGGTCTGTCGTCAACTTTTCTTTCTTCAACTCTGGAGTGATCTTGCGAATTTCCTTTTCCGAGTAACCCAGTGCCTTCAGTGCCAATACTGCTTCATCAAACTCGGTCGACTGGCTTATGGTTGCTGCTACCTCATCCGAATTGAAAAGGTTAGGGAAATAATCTGGCACAAGGTCATGCAGTTTTCCCTTTAAATCGAGTATCATTTGTCTCGCAGTCTTCTTGCCGACCCCTGGGAACTTTACCAGGAACGACTCATCTTCATTTTCAATTGCCTGAACCACTTGACCCGGTTCGCCGGATGCAAGGATGGCCAGTGCCCCTTTCGGACCGATTCCCGAGACATTCAAGAGCCTGGTGAAAAGGGCCTTTTCTTCACGATTCTTAAAGCCATAAAGAGCAATTAAATCTTCTCTGACATAATGATATGTAAAAATACAAATCTCTTTACCTGCTTCTTTCGTAAATGCAAATGGGTTTGGTGTCATGATTTGATACCCAATCCCGTTGTTTTCTATCACTATATATTCAGGACCGACGAAATCGACGGTACCTTTTATAAATTCATACAATACTCTCGCCCCTCTGCTTTGCTGTAACTCATTTTAACATACTCTTTTAAAAGGTATGAATAAAAATATGCGAAAAGGCGAACGTATGATCATTTTTATAAGAAAAGCGCAAGATCCTTGGTCAGCCCCGACAAGCGTTGGAGGGCCGACCGGTGAAGTCGCTCTTTGACTTCATCGGGCGGACCGAAACGTCTCGAGGGGCTAGGCGCTGGAGCTAGACACTTATCTAAGTGGATGAATTTATACTTTCTTATCCAGTAATAAAATCTCTCCGAAACCTTAGGAAACACAAATAAGAGCCAGTCAGCCCGGCTCTTCGCTGTTTTCCCTCACAGTGTATGGTTTAAAAGTCTCTAATACCTCTTCATAGCATTGTTTATTCCTGATTGGAATCCCTTTTTTCAATTGATCTCGTTTAATACTTTCAAGTCTGCCAAGGTCGATTTGAAAGAACGATTGAATGATATTCGAACCATCAGGCCTTCCATTAAAAATAGTAAGTACCCCTTCATCTGACAACCCGAAATAACCGTTTGTCTTCAATAGCGGCGATATATCATCATAATCCTGTCTGAACACAGCCTTATTTGCTTCCATATCTACTAGCTGCCATTCATCATATTTGGCCCAAAAGTCTTCCATGGACCAAATCGTTTCCTCAATACGTTCCTCACTCATTTCACCATCAAGATAAACTCTTTGCAAAATGATTGTGACCTTAAGAGGTTCATTGATTTCATCGACTGCTTCTTCAGGCTTCTCAGCAAAAACCGGCTCTGTCTGAAGTACTAAACTGTATACCGATAGACCCATTAGGAGCATAACAGTTGTACCGAACGCTTTAAATAAGTTGATTGAAGCCATTGCTGTCCACCTCTCTTATTTGCTAAAATTTTTCATTTTCTTTTTCAATAATAGTGTAGCCAAAATTATCTTATTTATCCTCTCTAAATAACAGCATAAAAATAGAAGGCAAGATGTTACTCTGCCTTCTACCAATGATTAAGGGTTCCAGTTGATGCTTTCTCTCGGATTCCCGTTCTTCCGGTCATAATCAATATTTCTTGTTCTGCTGAAAGTTCCTTCATCCTCTAGGATGCGCAGCATTCTTCCTTCTGTATACGGATGTACAGCCTTCTTAATTTTCTCATCTGTTTGTTTTTTCAGCGACTTATCCTTATATGTCACAGTCACTTGTACTTCGCGGCCAAATAACACGGACCTCACTTTATCAACATTGTCGACAGACTCGGCTGTAATCCCTACTTTGCGGGCCAATCTGTTATCTTGTTCAGTATTAGAGTAAATCCCAGCCTTGCCGCTTCCCCTGTGCTCACTAAGGTGTCCATGATAATTCAAATCACCGCGGCTATATCTATTATCTCTTTGGAAAAAGTTATGGTCGTGATCAGAACGAGGGACGGTTGGATTCGGAGGGTTGCCATTTTCATCACGCGACTGTAGCATTCTCCGCTTTCGGTCTTCGGCAGCTGTTCCCTCTTTCCCAAAATTATGGTCAAAAATTTCCGTGATCGCACCCTCTCGATCATCCATCACGTCAATTTCATTCCCTTTTTCATTCGAGTAATAGCCAAGTGGCTGCCCACCATCTGCATTCTGGCTTTGAACAGCGGCTTCATCATTTCCGTTGCAAGCCGCCAGTCCTATTGTGAGCAAGGAAGCTATAGGTACGAACAACATCTTTTTGTTCAATCGAAAAACCCCCATCCTAGCTAAAATGAGCACTTTTTTTCATGCTCATTATTAGAGTGCGGATGAGGCTGGATTTTCATTCTGACAGATACGTCCAAAAACCTAATCATTCAATCTCGATTTAACTTTTTCCTGGAATTGTTTCCTTTGCTGAAACTGTCCGACAGTCATTTCAACGATTGGTGCCAGGCTATACGGATGTGACTGGTTTCTGTTCCTCAACAAGCGGTTCCATTCCCTTAAAATATCCGCAGGGTACAATAGTCCGTATAAAAAGGCGTCAGAATCCAACCATTTATTCAAATGGTTTATTTTTTCCAGTGATTCAAATTGCCAATCCAAAAAAGGCAGGATACGGTTTGCATACTGCAGCATATCATATGCTCTTGATCCAGAGCTGATTAAATCAAAATCAATTAAGTACAGCTTTCCTTCCTTTGATCGAAGAAAATTGTGATGAGCTACATCCCCATGGAGGATGGATGGTGGCCCTGTTTCAAGATCTTTTCTCGAATTCACAAAATTCCTCAGAGAAAAATCCGCCCATTCCAGCAGCTCTTCGGTAATGGTTTTATTCACATAGAAATTAACTCCTGGCTGGTTTTCGGTAAATTCATTCTTTCGATGGTGCCATTTTTTCGCTAAATCTGTTTTCGGAAGCATGCCAGCATATGAAGGAACAAGCACCGATGTATGGTCATGGAACCGATTTAACAGTTCAACGCCTTCCTCTCTGTCTGCTTGAATTCCATAATCAAAACGCTTTTCATGGTGGTCTATATATTCAATACAACCATAGTATAACCCATGGAAATGAAGGGGATCTTTATTCTGATTATAAAATCGGTAGGATTGGTCAAAACCGGATTTTCGTAAAGATGAAGCAAATGCTTCTTGAATCTTTAATTTCCGCAGATCTTTATACCCTTTTAAAATAAATCGGGTATTCTCTGTTTTAATGAGAAAGACATCTCCTCTTAAATGGGTCATTTCCTTGATTCCAATGTTGAGTTCGCTATTTAAATAAGAGAAGAGACGATTGAAAAAATAATCGTCTCCACCTCTCTTGATGTTAATATTCATTGCTCTCTTCATCTTCGAAACGCGGCATCGGCATACCATAGCCTCCACCCATCGGACCTGCTCCATAAGGATTCATGAACCCCTGTGGACCCATGCCCATCTGGTATCCTTGGTGAGGGTTAATATGCATTCCTGGTGCTCCATGATAGCCTTGGTGCATCATCATATGGTGAGGATGGTGCATGCCTGCTCCCATCAAGCCATAAGGATTACCCATTTGTCCCCCGCAGCCACAATCATAGCCGGCACCCTGCACAGCCTGCTTAGGCATCATTGGCTGTTTCATCATTCCGCCCACCTGTGGCATTTGATTATCCATCATTCCACCGACCTGTGGCATCATCGGCATCTGATTACCCATCATTCCGCCTACCTGCGGCATCATCGGCATCTGATTATCCATCATTCCACCGACCTGCGGCATCATCGGCATCTGATTATCCATCATTCCACCCACCTGTGGCATCATCGGCATCTGATTATCCATCATTCCACCGACCTGCGGCATCATCGGCATTTGATTATCCATCATCCCGCCGACCTGTGGCATCATCGGCATTTGATTATCCATCATTCCGCCGACCTGTGGCATCATCGGCATCTGATTATCCATCATCCCGCCGACCTGCGGCATCATCGGCATCTGATTATCCATCATCCCGCCGACCTGTGGCATCATCGGCATCTGACCCTGCATCATTCCGCCTACCTGTGGCATTTGGTTATCCATCATCCCGCCAACTTGCGGCATCTGAGGCATTGGCATTTCTGAAGATTCGTCATCCATCATACCTCCGACTTGTGGCATTTGATTATCCATCATTCCGCCAACTTGTGGCTGCATAGGCATCTGATCCTCCATCGCACCTGCTACCTGAGGCATGTATGGCATCTGTTGCGGATATCCCTGCTCATACGGCGGGCAGTAGCCTGGTCCAGGCATGACCGGCGAAATCGGCATACCATGGAAGACTGGACCTGTCATTTGTGGAGCAGCATGATGAGGCATATTTTCCATAGCCGGGCTCAATGGCATTTGCATATTCGCAAAAGATGAAGATTCGATATCTTCTGCCGGCAATGCCATGTTAGGCATCATTCCTGGATATTGCGAAACTCCCTGTACCTGTGGATAAGGCATTTGCTGGGCTCCCAGATAGCCATAAGCTGGACCTGACATGGAAGGCGCCCCTGGATAACAGTTATAAGGATAAGGGATCATCGGCTGCTGGTAACCTCCTTGAACGAATGGCATCATTGATGGTGATTCATCCATGAAATCATTCTTTTCAATTTTTATCTCTGGCTTTATTTCTGGTTTCACATTTGGTTTCATCTCAGCTTTTGGCAACTGGGGCTTTATCTCTTGTTTAACCTGTGGTTTGACCTGCTGCTTTACTGGAGCCTTGACCTCAGGCTTTACCTCTGGTTTGATTTCCGGAAAAATATTATCTGGTTTTGGCGGGAGCTGCGGTTTCGGCTGTGGTTTCGGCTGTGGCGGCAGCTGCATATTAGCCATATTCATCATATAGTAATTGTTGATGTCAATCTCAGGCTTAATTTGCACTGGCATCTTCGGTTTATATGGTTTAACTGGCTCTTCCTTTGGAACAGGTTTAGGCATTTCTTTCTTCGGTTGTTCCTTAACTGGAGCCTCTTTTGGAACTTCTTTCTTCACTTCTGGCATTGGCATTGGTTTCTCTTTGGCAATCGGCATTTCCTTTTTGCCACCCATATTGATTTTTGCTTGAGGCGTTCCACCTGCGATTGGAGCTTCTTTTTTTACTGTTCCTCCAGCAGTTGGAACTTTTATTTTCATACCGGGCATAATCATATCAGGGTTGCTGAGCTGTGCGTTCATCTTTTTCAGCTCTTCAAAGTTCACGCCGTACTTTTTGGCGATTTTCCAAAGAGTATCCCCTTTCTGTACGATATGGATTTTCACTCTGATTCCCTCCTATGGCATAAGTCCATATATTGTATGTGGGTGTGGGCAAATTGCTAACAATCTTCAAAAAAACTTATGCTTCTATGTAAATAAATATGTTTTTCAGCAGGAGATTAAGCTTTTCCCATAAAAAAATCCTCCCCGGTTTGGGAAGGATTTCAATTTACGATTGCTCAAGCATGCGGTTTAAGGCAAGCTTCGCATTAAATGCTGTTTCTTCATCCACTTTTATAAGATTAATTTCCTGACTCTGGATTACCGAATCCAGACTCCAGGCAAGATGCTGCAGGTCGATTCTGTTCATTGTCAGGCATGGGCACATATGCGGGTTCAAAGAAATAATCTGCTTATCTGGATGTTGTGAAATCAAACGATTCACCAAATTCATTTCTGTCCCCACCGCCCAGGATGACCCGGCAGGAGAAGCTTCGATGGCTTCAATAATATAATTTGTAGAGCCTGCCTTATCTGACAACGCAACAACTTCACGTGAGCATTCAGGGTGAACAATGATTTTCATGTCCGGGTATGCTTCACGGACATGGGAAATATTTTGCACTGTAAAATTCTCATGAACAGAGCAATGGCCTTTCCAAAGTATAACCTTCACTTTTTCAAGCGGGCCCTCAAATTCAAGGATATTCTCAATCGGGTTATAAACGGCCATTTCGTCCAGATTGACGCCGATATTAAAAGCAGTATTCCTTCCTAAATGCTGATCTGGAAGGAAAAGCAGGCGTTCCTTTTTTGAAAAAGCCCATCGCACCATCTTCTCAGCGTTGGAAGACGTCACAGTAGCACCGCCATTAGCTCCGACAAATGATTTGATTGCTGCCGTGGAATTCACGTACGTTAACGGCAAAATAGTTTCCCCAAACAGCACCTGCAGGAACTCCCAGGCTCTTTCTGTCTGGTAAATATCTGCCATATCCGCCATCGAACATCCCGCCCTCATATCAGGAAGGTAGACCTTCTGACTTTCGGTAGTTAAAATGTCGGCCGTCTCAGCCATGAAATGGACGCCGCAGAACACAATATGTTCCGCTTCCCTGTTCTCTGCTGAAAGCTGGGCTAATTTCAATGAATCTCCTGTAGCATCAGCGAATTGAATGACTTCATCTTTTTGATAATGATGACCAGGGATAAAGAGCTTCTTGCCCATTTTCGCCTTAATACTCTTGATCATGTCCTCAAGTTCCTGCACAGACATATTTTTGTACTTATCAGGAAGCATCCTAGATTTCGTTTCGAGCGCCTCCAATATATTCATATGCTACAGCCCCTTTCGTTTCAGCCATCACTTTTGCGCTAATATCCAATGATTTTACAGAGTGCGTGAGGAATCCAAGAGAAATATAATCTACACCGCAATCTCTATAGCTATGGAGGTTATCGAGCGTAATGCCTCCAGATGCTTCTGTTAAAATCCCTGCTGGAACATTGCCGATCCATTCCTCGATTTGTTCCGGAGTCCTGTTATCGAACATGATGCAGTCAACTTTTGAGTCAATTGCTTCAAGAAGCTGATCCTTTGTTTCGATCTCAACCTCGACCTTCACCATATGCCCAAGATTTGACCTTACTGCTTCAACGGCATTGTTGATTGAGCCCGCGAATGAGATGTGGTTATCCTTGATCATCACAGCGTCATACAGCCCATAACGATGATTGAAGCCTCCGCCGCAGCGAACTGCATACTTCTCAAGCATCCTGAGACCCGGGGTAGTTTTACGCGTATCACAGATTCGCGTTTTTGCGCTGTCCAATACTCTGACAGCTTCATTCGTTTTCGTCGCAATCCCGCTCATCCGCTGTACAAGATTAAGAACGACTCTTTCTGCTTTAAGCAAATCGGAAACCCTGCCGGTGATCAACGCAAGCTCTTGACCCTTTACAACTTTCTCTCCATCTTTCACATTCAGGGTTAACTGACTGCTCTCATCAAGCAGCCGGAAGCCAGTATGGATGATTTGCTCACCACAGAAAATCCCTTCATCCTTGGCGATTAAAACGAGACTTCCTTTATGTTCATTGCCGAAAATCAGTTCACTGGTGACATCACGTTCACCTATATCTTCAATAAAAAATTGTTCAAGTAGCAAGCGCAGTTTGATTGAATTCATGCTTACCATCCTTTACGTTTTTTCGTTGATGGATGATTTGTTTCTTCATCCAATTGGCGTTATCTTCATGAGGAAAATCTTTCCGAAAGTGCCCGCCCCTGCTTTCCGTCCTTTCCAAAGCAGACTGTGTGATTAAGGTGGCGGTGATGTACATGAAAAGATTGTTTAATTCAGATGGCTCCAAATGGTCCAGCGAAGCCTCCAGCCATCGATCTAGGCTGAACTGACCAAGCCACTCATTCTGTAAGATCAGCAATTCTTTTGTCCGGACAATCCCTGTTCGGTCCATCATGGTTTGTTTTAGTAAGTCCATGTCAGGAAGCTCACCTTCAAATTCAATTTGATTCATGTTAGCTTCTATTTTGGCAAGTTGATTTTGAATTCCCATGATACTTACTGCTTTTCTATTGGCATCTTGGTGGCTGTTGATCCATTCAGCAAGGTTTTCGCCAACAAACATGCCCTCCAATAGGGAATTGCTTGCCAATCTGTTTGCACCGTGGATTCCTGTGCATGCAGTTTCACCGATTGCATACAATCCAGGGATGCTTGTTTGGCCCTGCAAATCAGTCTTTATCCCGCCCATGATAAAATGGCTCCCAGGCACAACAGGGATCAAGCCTTTTTCAATTTCTATTCCATGCTCGGTACACAGCTTGCTAATCGTTGGAAAGCGGCTACTGAAATCATGGATGGTCGAAATATCTAAAAAGATTTGAATTCCTCTTCGTGAGTAGTCATAAATGGTTTGCGAGACAATGTGACGCGGTGCCAGATCCTTCAGCGGATGAATTCCTTTCATGATCCGCGTGCCTTCAGCAGTAACAAGTACGGCCCCTTCACCCCTTACTGCTTCAGATATGAGACCTCTCGTCTTTCCATCTACATAAAGGAGTGTAGGGTGGAATTGCACAAATTCCATGTCGGCAAGCTCAGCACCTGCCCTGTATGCTAGCGCCATTCCATCCCCGGTTGCAGTCTCGGCATTAGAAGTGAAGGCAAAGACCTGCCCGCAGCCGCCCGTAGCCAGGACAACGTGGGGAGCAAGATAAGTTTCATTCGTTCCGTCCATGCGCTTAGCTTTAACACCGATACAGCGCGTTGCATAACTATCTAAAATGAGCTCATATACAAATGTGGATTGTTCAATTGAAATATTGACATCCAGGTTCGAGAGCAAAAAGTCGACCATATGCTTACCAGTTGCATCGCCTCCGCTGTGGACAATCCTCTTTTCACTATGAGCCCCTTCCATTCCCAGAAGCAATTTCCCATCTCCGTCTTCATCAAAGCGGCAGCCTGATTCCCATAATCCTTTTATCAATTCAGGTGCTTTCTTGGTAATTTCAAGTACAGCTTCAGAATTATTGTGATGAGCACCAGCTTCCAGTGTGTCGAGATAATGCAAGTAAGGATCGTCGCCCGGTGCAATCGCTGCTGCGACCCCGCCCTGTGCAAGATAAGAATTCCCTGCTGTCAGCTCCTTCTTTGTGAGAATAATCACATTTAAACTCTTTGCTAATTTATTGGCCAATTGTAGTGCGGCAATCCCGCTGCCAACAATGATTACATCTGATTGTTTCATATAATGATAGCCTCCTGGATTAACAGGTGTCTTGACATCTATATTTACACACATTTACACTGTTGACAAGAACTTTTATTTTTTATAGTTATGGTACGATTCTATTAACATGCAGCCCCCGGGCATTTATTGGAATATCCTCTGACAGTAGTTCTTTTGACAGCCAGGTTTTGGGTGCATTTTGGAGTGTTATGTGACCGGTTTTCTCCTTTTGGACAAAGACCGGGCACATATACGGGCTTTATGTTACCGGTTTCCTCCTTTTGAACAAAGACCGGGCACATATACGGGCTTTATGTTACCGGTTTCCTCCTTTTGAACAAAGACCGGGCACATATACGGGCTTTATGTTACCTGTTTCCTCCTCTTGGACAGAGACCGGGCACTAATGAAGGGTAACCATACCAAATTTCAATCTAGGAGAGAACCTATGAAATATTTCGATTACGCTGCAACTTGTCCGCTTGACCAGGATGCGGCAGATATTTTTATCCAGGCATCGACAAAGTACTTTGGGAATAGCCAGAGCCTTCATGAGACAGGCAGTGCTTCTGCTAATTTATTAGAGAGTTGCAGACAGGAATTCTCGCGCTTGCTTGGTGTTGAAAATGCGGGGATTTATTTTACAAGTGGGGGTTCTGAAGCGAGTTATCTTGGGATTATGGCGCTCCTCACTGCCAAAAGAAAACACGGCAATCATATTATTACCGGGGCCGCTGAACATTCCTCCGTCTATAATTTGATGAAAAAGCTTGAAGGGGAAGGATGGGAGATCACATTCCTCCCGTTGAACCGAAATGGCAAAATTGAAATTGCGAGTTTCATCGAAGCTGTCCGACCCGAAACTGTGCTAGTTTCGATTCAGCATGGCAACCCTGAAGTCGGAACAATCCAGCCGATCATCAATCTTGCTGATCATTGTCGCTCTAAAGAAATACTGATTCACACGGACTGCGTGCAAACCTTCGGAAAAATTCCAGTTGCTCCACTGGCCAGCTGGGTAGATGCCCTTTCGATTTCAGGCCATAAGTTTTACGGACCTAAAGGAACTGGAGTGGCTTATGTAAACCCCAAGCTTGCCTGGAAGCCTTACATAGATGGAACTGTACATGAAAGAGGCTTCAGGCCTGGCACGGTAAATGTCCCGGGAATCGCAGCAATGACTGCAGCAGCGCAAAAAGCACATTCTCTCATAGATACAGAAACGAATAGAGTTAAAAAACTGAGAGAGGCTCTTATTGAAACCCTTTCAGATGTCAGGGATTCAATCGAGTTTTTTGGAACTGAGGGCGATGAACAACTTCCAGGTATTTTGGGAATGGCGATAAAGGGAGTGGAGGGACAATACGTCCTGCTTGAATGCAACCGCAAAGGATTTGCGATTTCAACCGGTACAGCTTGTCATACCGGCATGCTGTCACCAGCGAAGACGATGTCTGCAATGGGAATCAACGGGAAACAGGCAAAGGAATTTTTCAGAATTTCGTTCGGGAGGGAGACTAGTCTGGAAGATGTAGTCGTCCTTGGGAAAATGCTTGCAGCAATCACTGCACAAGTGTCGGCCGTTTAACTTTAGGTTGATTTTATGGTAAAATTTTCGAATGAAGAAGTCGAAGGAGCGATCGGATTATGAAGGAACCTACGAAAATTCTCGGAGATGAACGCCGTGCCTACATCCTGAAACGTCTGCAGGAAAGTAGTGAACCCATCACCGGAGGCGAGCTTTCGGCGATAACGAATGTAAGCAGACAGGTCATTGTTGGCGATATTACCTTGCTTAAAGCCAAAAACCAACCAATCATTGCTACCAGCCAGGGATATCTATATATGCATGCATCCCGTCCTTCAGCAGCGGAAAGGATCATTGCCGTCTCCCACGGCCCTGAAAGGACAGAAGAAGAACTCCTGCTTCTTGTCGATCACGGGGTAACCGTTAAGGACGTGAAAATTGAGCACCCCGTGTATGGGGATTTAACAGCTTCCATCATGGTCTCAAATAGAAATGAAGTAAAACAGTTCATGAAAAAAATCAGGACAACTAACGCTTCCTACCTATCGGAGTTAACGGACGGAATCCACTTGCACACAATCTCCGCTCCAACGGAAAAAGCACTGGATGAAGCAGAAGAAACGCTACGCAAAGAAAAATTACTTATTGATTTAGAATAGGGATATAAAAAAATCCATCAAATTGATGGATTTTTTTATATCTTATGGCTTGAATAACTTCCAAGCATTTTAACAGTGCAGCCTAATGCCTCTATTTCGGCAATGGCTCCTGGAATTAATACGTCATCCATTTTCAAGTTAATATCGATAATGAAAAAGTATCTTCCCAACCCTGTTTTCATTGGGCGTGATTCAATTTTAGACAGATTGAGCTTCCGCCATGAGAAAGCAGATAAAACCTGATGCAGTGCTCCTGCCCGATCCGAAGGCAGTGTAATCATCAAGCTTGTCTTCGCCTCTTTTGTTGGAGCCATGTAAATGTCATGATCTTTCTTCGCCAGCACAGCAAATACGGTATGGTTATAGCTGTAATCATGGACATTTTGCTCAGCAAAGGCTAATCCATACTCCTCAGCAGCAAGGCTATTTGCGATTGCCGCGATGTTCCGTTCCGGATGGCTCTGTACATACTTAGCCGCTGCTGCTGTAGATGACATATGTTCAAGAGGAATTCCTTTGAATTCTTTATGTAAAAATTTATGGCACTGTGCTAGTGCGTGTGGATGGCTGCAAATCAATTCAGCTTCCTTCCACTTTTCGATATGATTCAGATGAACCAGCAGATGCTGCCTGATTGGCACCACCGCTTCCCCAACAATCTGGAGATCTGTTTCATGGACTAAATAATCGATTGTGACATTAACTGAGCCCTCGATGGAGTTTTCCAGCGGTACGATTGCTGCATCAATTTCTCCCGTTGAAGCAGCATCCATGCATTCTGGTATACTAACAAATGGAATCCTCTTAGCCTCTTTAAACAATTGCCGGGCAGCATAGTCCGTAAATGTTGCTTCCGGTCCAAGATAACCAATATTCAAGCCCATCTCCCCCTGCTACCCTCTTTAAGCACCTGACCCCAGCACTTCAACTTTTTCTACGAATTCCAGTCTTTTCAGCCTTGCGAGCATCTCATCCATTTCGACTCTCATTTCGGTGACATTCAAGCTTAGCGTTACATTCGCCCTGCTTTGCAGAGGAATCGTCTGATGGATGGTCAGAACATTGCAGCCAGTAGCAGCAACCGTACTCAGCAGTTCTGAAAGCGTACCAGACCGGTCTTCAAGCTGGAAAAACAGCGTAATGATTCGTTCCTTCACCACTGTATGGAACGGAAAGACCGTATCACGGTATTTGTAAAATGCACTCCGGCTCAAGTCGACCCTTTGAACTGCATCCCAGACCGACTCTGCTTTACCGCGTTCGATCATTTCCTTTGCCTCAAGCGTCTTCTTCATCGCCTCAGGCAGGACATCTTCACGAACAAGATAAAACTTCCTATCTTGATTTTGCTTCATCTCCACCACCCCATCAGAATGCCAGCCTTTTTTATTTTTGCTTTTAAAAATAACCATTAAGAAAACAATCATTTTTTAAAGAGGAAAGCCGACTAACCTGTTGCTGGCTAATCGACTTTCTAAAATCATTTAAGCCTATTCCACGAATTCAAATTCATATTCAAGCAGCTTGACTGTATCTCCATCTTTCGCGCCTCTTTCACGAAGTGCATCATCAATGCCCATGCCGCGCATCTGGCGGGCGAACCTTTGGACGGATTCATCCCTTGAGAAATCAGTCATCTTGAACAGCCTTTCAATACTGTCACCAGAAATGACAAATGTTCCATCCGAATCACGGGTAATCTGGAATTCCTGTTCTGCTTTTTCATGCTTGTACATCACGCGGTTTTCATCTTTTTCTAATTCCTCTTCTTCAATGAGAGGGAACTCCGGAGTTTTTTCAATCAGGTCAGCTACCGCGAACAATAATTCACGCAGACCTTCTCTAGTAACAGCTGAGATAGGGAAAACAGGGTGTTCGTCCCCTAGCTTTTCCTTGAACGCTTTCAGGTTTTCTTCCGCATCTGGCATGTCCATTTTATTAGCTACAATTACTTGTGGTCTCTCCGTCAACCTCAAGTTATATTCTTTCAATTCATTATTGATCGTTAAATAATCCTCATATGGATCGCGGCCTTCTGTTGCGGCCATGTCGATTACATGGATGATGACGCGTGTACGTTCGATATGACGCAGGAATTGATGCCCAAGACCCACTCCTGAATGTGCACCTTCAATAAGTCCAGGCAAGTCTGCAAGCACGAAGCTTCTGCCATCTTCCGTTTCAACCATACCGAGGTTCGGGGCAATGGTCGTGAAGTGGTACTCCGCTATTTTCGGTCTAGCTGCTGAAACAACAGACAACAACGTCGATTTCCCTACGCTTGGGAAGCCTACTAGCCCT
Source organism: Mesobacillus sp. (assembly GCF_047739415.1). Lineage (GTDB taxonomy): Bacteria > Bacillota > Bacilli > Bacillales > Cytobacillaceae > Mesobacillus. Next base: position 27,936 of record NZ_JBIQOE010000184.1, read on the forward strand.
ACATCCGCAAGGAGTTTCAATTCCATGACGATTTCTCTTTCTTGTCCTGGTTCACCTTTTTCGGAAAGCTCTGGTGCCGGGTTGGCCGGTGTTGCGAAACGTGAGTTGCCACGTCCGCCGCGTCCGCCCTTCGCGATGACAGCCTTCTGGCCATGCTCTACCAGGTCAGCAATGATCGCGCCAGTCTCGGCATCAGATACGATTGTCCCTGGTGGAACCTTTACAATCATATCCTTCGAATTTTTACCATGCTGGTTTTTAGACATTCCGTGCTCGCCGCGCGGTGCCTTGAAATGGCGCTGGTATCTGAAATCCATCAGCGTACGCAGTCCCTCTTCCACCTGAAAAACTACATTTGCACCGTTACCGCCGTCGCCGCCAGCAGGACCGCCCTTCGGAACATATTTTTCACGTCGGAACGCGACCATTCCATCGCCGCCGTCCCCACCTTTTACATAAATTTTAACCTGATCGACAAACATTATGTCATTACCACCTGTCTGAAATTTGTTATCGCTTCTATGTTTCCCTATAGAGATTCCATAAAAACTTCTATCGTTAATTCCCCATCGACCACGCCATCCGACATTACTTTCATATTGTAACCCGGCTGCTGGCCAAGGAACCTTAACAAGCGATTTTTATCATTTATTATTCCGCTAAAATCAAAAAAGAACCCGATTCCTTTCTCCTGCGGTTCAATTGTGACGGAGAGATGATTTTCCTGATATTGTTCAATCGAAGAATTCAATGCATCAAAAAGCTGCTCTGTCCAGCGAGTCAACAACTGGTCATCTAATCTGTGGAAGTTCTGGGAGTCCATTACTTCATATTCCAATTGGAAATGATGATTCTCCCAATTGCAGGTTAACAATGTAGAGGCAAACTGAGGAAGATGTAAATTAGATAGCTTTGCATCCTGCCTGGCTTCCATGATAATTTCTTCAATGATCTCTTTAGCCCGGTCCACTTTATTCAGCGATAAATTCCCTTTAATTAGTTGAAGCTGATTCATCCAATCATGGCGTGCATGACGCAAAACCTCGATTGTATCCCACTCTTTTTTCATACACATACTCCTACTCATAAGACTGCTTGGTGTAAGTATAACAAAAAAGCCATTCTGCGTAAGCTAATTATGTATTTAGTTAGTTGGATTTCTTATCATATTTATTATTTTTAGGCTCTGTTAAACAAGACTGTTGATTTTCGTTCCAGGCGCTGCGCTTTCCGCGGGAAGAATTATGAAAAAGCCCAACTGCCGGCTTTTTCAAGGACGAATTCTTCCTTGGTGGCTCGGGAAGCCTCCTCGTCGTTACACTCCTGCGGGGTCTCCCCTGACCCATGCTCCCGCAGGACATTGATTGAGCTTCCTCGAGTTCGCCCACGCACGATGGAAATGCGTTAGCATTTTCGGAGGAGTCTACGCGCCTTCCACTACAATCAACAGGATGCCATATCAAACCTTTAACATAGCCTATTTATAGTTCTTGAAAAAAGCTTTCTGCAAACCTCAAGCCATAAAATACAAGAAAACCCTAACCGCAGTGGTTAGGGCTTCTCTTTGGCTTACGCTTCTTGAGCTGCAGGATAAACACTTACTTGCTTGCGGTCACGGCCAAGACGTTCGAATTTAACGACGCCGTCAACCTTAGCGAATAGAGTGTCATCTCCACCTTTACCCACGTTTACACCTGGGTAGATTTTAGTTCCGCGCTGACGATAAAGGATAGAACCACCAGTTACGAATTGACCGTCTGCACGCTTAGCGCCAAGACGCTTTGCGATTGAGTCACGTCCGTTCTTAGTTGAACCTACACCCTTCTTAGAAGCGAAGAATTGAAGATCTAATCTTAACATTTTGTTCCACCTCCTACTGTTTGAAGGTTAATTTTATGTGCTTTCCGTACTCTTTTTCCATCGATTGCAATGTAATGACCATGCTTTCAAGGAGCAATTGGATTTTCTCCTGTGTTTCCTCCGGCAAATTGTCGGGAATTTCACAGCGGAGAAAGCCATCTGCGCCTTGTTCAATGTCCGGGGTGACCCCTGTCAAACCAATGATGGAATTGACAGTTCCGATCGAGATGGTCGAAACACCTGCACAGACAATGTCACTGCCATGGGCAGCGAATCCAGCGTGGCCGCTAATCGTAAACGATTGGATGCTTCCGGATTTTGTACGATTAATCGTTGCACGAATCATGGTAATCCGCCCTAATTAAGCGTTGATCTTTTCGATAACAACTTTAGTGTAAGGCTGACGATGACCTTGCTTCTTACGATTGTTCTTTTTCGCTTTGTACTTGAAAACGATGATTTTCTTTTGACGGCCATTCTTTTCAACTTTAGCTGTTACAGTTGCGCCTTCAACTACTGGGCTACCAACTTTAACGTTATCGCCACCTACAAAAAGAACCTTGTCAAAAGTTACAGTTTCGCCTTCAGCAGCGTTTAGCTTTTCAATGTAGATTGCTTGTCCTTCTTCTACCTTTACTTGCTTGCCGCCAGTTTCGATAATTGCGTACATTCCAGTGCACCTCCTCATTAGACTCAGACTCGCCATCAACAGGCGTTGCAGATTGCAATCTTACTAACCTGGTGTGAGCGGTTGTAGCACGGGTGCTACAAACAATAACATTAAAATACTACCATATGCCGAGCGAAAGTGTCAACATAATAATCGGTGTTCTTTTAATGGCCAGCTTTGGTTCAACCGAATTCTATCGATGCACCAACCTTAAGGATTTCATAAAAAGGTTTCGCCGCGTCTGACACCGAGAATTTTATCTTAAAGCCAAGTGCTTTTTCAAGCCTCAATTTATGGATATCAGCCTCTCCGGAAAAATGGAGGATGACCTCCTTCGTCGCGGCTACGTGAATTTCTTCGTAATCGGAGTACTTGTACCCCCAAAGCGTGCGTTCGAGTCTGTAAGCGACGGTTTCCGAGCTCAGTACCTGGCCAGTACCTCCGCATGTCCAGCATTTATCAGTCAGCGTCTCGGCCAACGACTGTTTTGTCTTTTTTCTTGTAAGCTGAAGGATACCCAACTCGGTAAAGCCGATGATTCGTGTCCGGCGCTCATCCAAATGCAACTCTTTTTGAATAAGTTTCTGCACCTTTTCCCGTTCCGCATCACTCTTCATATCAATAAAATCAATCAGTATGATGCCAGCAAGATCCCTGAGCCTGATTTGCCTTGCCGCTTCGACTGCCGCATTCAGATTCGTTTTCATGACAGTGTCACGCAGATCCGTTTTGCCGGAAAACTTCCCTGTGTTCACATCGATCATCGTAAGTGCCTCACCCTGGTCAATGACCATGTAGGCTCCTTTTTCCAGCCAGACAACCCTTTTAAGCAGCCGCTCGATTTCTTGCTCGATTTTATAAAAGGAGAAAATATTTTCTTTTCCATTATAAAACTCTAACTCTATCCCATCTGTAATATGGTGTTCAATACTTTTCTTAAAGTCAAGGCAATCAGTTACCACTTCACCACTTTCTAATGATAGAAGTGTTGCTGCCGCCTGCTCAAAAAAGTAGTCCCGACTGTGAACAATCCCTGGTTTCTTCATGCCTGATATGGTCTTTGCCATTAGAGCGTATTGTTCACGCTGCTGCTCAAGCTCACGGATGATTGCTTCCTCTGTCTGGCTCAGGCTTTCGGTCCTGAAAATGAGACCTTCCTCGGGCGTTTTGACCTGGCTGGCGAATTCTCTCCACTTATTTCTGACCTCTGGTGTTTCTGCCTTTTTAGAAACAGCTATGTATTTTCCCTGAGGCATATAGACAAGATTCTCACCCTGTAATTCAATGACTCCCGTCAGCCTCGCCCCTTTTGTACCAGCCGCATCTTTTTCAACCTGGACCAGCAGCTTTTCTCCTTGATGGACATACGAAGAGATCGAGCGATTTGCTTTATTTTCGGCGTCAGATAGTACATAGGATGCCAGCTTATCTTTTTGAAGAAACCCGCTTAATTCTTCGCCGAAATTGATGAATGCTGCGTTCATTCCTGGTATCACTTTTTCAACGGTGCCAAGATAAATATTCCCGACCAACGATTGCTGGCCTGGCTGTTCAATATATATTTTTTCAACTTCGCCATTCTTGACCAAAGCGAAGCGCTTTTCTCTCGAATTTACATTGATAATTAACTGGTTCATTGTTTCTCCTTAAACGTAAAAAAATACAGCGCAAAAGGTGTCTGCGCTGCATTTATTATCCTATTTTAGAAGGTGTAAAGCAAATCTCCTATTTTCGCTGACAATAACTTTTCATTGAAAAAAGCATGGAGCAATTCATTCTCATCCATGACCATTTCCTTGCCGTTCTGCTGCTTGACGATGATTGGATGCTTACAGCCGCGCTGGAACTTTTCAAGGACCTGGCCAACCATTTCATTCTCGGCTGCATTGATCGGCTTGAGCTCTCTCAAATCCACCTGCTTCCCATAATGCCTTTCCATCAAAAAACGCATGAACGTAAATCGCCGCTGCTTCCATTCATAGTAAAGTGAAAACGCCAAGAAACCGATGATGACCCAGACATTTAATGTCAACGGTGCGATGATGATAAGGACCGCCGAAAATATAATCAATGTTCCTGCTGAAACATATAACGTCCGCAGGTGGGCTTCCTGAAAGGATTTGTTCATTGATAACAGAATGAACACCAACTTACCTCCATCCAATGGCCAGATTGGGATAAGATTGAACAGGAGGACCATCATATTATATTGAATAAACAGTAGATGCCATTTTTCTGGAAAGACACCTATGATGAACATCAAATAGGAGAGTCCCATCAACCAAACATGCTGCAGGGGGCCAGCCAGAACAACGATCAATTCCTCTTTTAACGGCCTGTTCCCGTGCTCATCCACCTCAGCCACACCGCCAAATGGAAGCATGGCGATTTTCTTGATTCTCCACGAAAAAAAAGAAGCTGCAGCACCATGTCCCATTTCATGAACAAAAATAATCAGCAGCACCATCATCAGCTCTATAAAATGCGCGGTCGCAACAGCAAGGGCGATGATCACCCACAACAAAGGATGGATGTGTATTTTTCGCAATAACGCAATGGCTTTATTCAAACTTGATCACCTGGACGGGATCTACGAAGTCATCCCCTTTTTTTATGGCGAAATAAAATGAGCCTTTTATTCCATCTGTACTGTCCATAGCCGTACCTACCTTCGCTCCTTTAGAGATATACTCATAGAGGCTCACATCGATTTTATCGAGGTTCCCGTACCATGTTTCACTCTTGTCTGCATGCTGCACAATGACCGTTTTACCGAATCCTTCTTTCATACCGACAAAGTGGACAAGCCCTTCATCCATGGCTTCCACACCGGCCCCTTTGCCAGTTTCAATCTGAATTCTCTGGCCATTGTCGCCAAAATCTTCAAGGATCTTTCCGGATGCAGGGAGTGCATACTGGTTGTCTACGCTTAGTTCCTGTTTGTTATCATCCCCATCACTTTTTGCAGGAAGTAAAGCCAGCGGTTTGCCAAATTGGTTTTCATACCACTCTGAAACGGCAGCAAACTGGAATTCCTGGTCCATCGTATGCTTCACATATTGCTGGATTGTTTCTGCTTTTTCAGATGGACTTCGAAAAATGATCGCTACAATCAAAACAAGGCAAGCGGAAGCAAGTACCTTGAAAAGAAACACTTCTTTCTTGAATAGAGGATGTCCGCCTTCTCCTGGACCCATGTCATAAGATGGAATTCTGTCAAAACCATGCCGTTCTTCCTCCGTTGAGAAAAAGCGGTTATGGCTCATTTTCTCCATTCTTTCCCGCTCTCTTTTCCTTTTCATCATCCTTCTGCGTATATCATCAGCTCTCGAGTTCATCCAATCCCCACCATTCCCCTTGTACTCTAAGTTAGTACAAGTCTATGACCTGTCCAACAAGAGTATGACAAATTCGCTTATTGAATGTGAGGATTAAATAGAAAAGGCATCTGCCCTCGTATAGACGAGAAGCAGATGCCTTTTGATCAGCGGACTCCGAAGAATTTCTTAATCTTTGAAAATACGCCTTTATTATCGTTGTCTAATTGCTGCAATGGAACGGACTCGCCGAGAATCCTCCTGGCAATGTTCCTGTAAGCAATTGATGCTTTGCTATTTGGATTCAGTGCGATTGGCTCACCATGGTTTGATGCTTTAATGACTTCATCGTCATCGGCAACAATCCCGATTAAATCGATGGAAAGATGTGTCGTGATTTCGTCCACATCAAGCATGTCGCCATTTTTCATCATATGGGTGCGAATCCGGTTGATAACAAGTTTTGGTGATTCAACATTTTCTTCTTTTTCTAGCAGACCGATAATCCTGTCAGCGTCCCTGACCGCGGATACTTCTGGTGTTGTAACGACAATCGCCTTGTCAGCACCAGCAACGGCGTTTTTATAGCCCTGCTCGATTCCAGCCGGGCAATCGATGACGATATAATCGTAATCCTGCTTCAGTTCATTCACCAATTTCCTCATTTGTTCCGGCTGAACCGCCGTTTTATCGCTCGTCTGGGCAGCTGGAAGCAAATAAAGGTGGTCATCGAAGCGCTTATCTTTTACAAGTGCCTGATGGATCTTGCATCTTCCTTCGATTACATCGACAAGGTCATATATAATGCGGTTTTCAAGCCCCATGACAACGTCCAGGTTACGCAAGCCGATATCTGTATCGACCAGGCAGACTCTTTTGCCTTGAAGGGCCAAAGCTGTACCTATATTAGCAGAAGTTGTCGTTTTGCCAACTCCGCCTTTTCCGGATGTAACTACTATCGCTTCTCCCACTTTAGAGGCCTCCTTCGAATCTAGTTAAATTAGGTCTTTTCTTCATTAAAACTTGCAATCTATCAACAACAATCTGTTGACTGTCTGATATGTAAGCACATTCCATCACGCGGCTATCATCTTCAGGGACATGGTCAGGAGCCCGGTTGATGCAATCACTGATCCTGAGCTGTGAGGGCTTCATGACAGAAGCAGCAATGACCGCTTCGTTATTCCCTTCTGTACCAGCATGTGCAACCCCTTTCAAGGCACCCATGATAAAAATATTCCCTGTTGCCTTGACCGTTCCTCCGGGATTGACATCTCCAATAAGCAGCAAGTCCCCTGTTATCTCAAGAACCTGCCCTGAACGGATCACTTTAGCAACAGGCACGATTTCTGTTTCCTGACGAAGCCTCTCAGCTTCCTCTCTAGTGATCACATTCGTCTCAAGGTCCTCAACGATTAAGTTTCTCTTCTGGCGGATCAGGTCTTTCAGCTCTTCCTCCTGAGCCTTTGTAAGGTACCTATTTCCTACCTTCACCTTAACCGAAAGCAGCTGTTGCTCCTCCTGAACACGAGTTGAATTCGAAAGCTTCCTATCGAGTTCCTTCTTCAATTCATCATAGGAGCAAGTATCGTCCAAATGGAGCGTAAGTCCATCTTTTGTTCCTTTTATTGTCACATTTTGTGTTTTCTTCATACTGGATGTTCACCTCATAAGAAAAGCGCAAGCGCCTTGGTCAGCCCCGAAAAGCGTTGAAGGGCCGACCAGTGAAGTCGTTCTTTGACTTCATTGGTCGGAACGAAACATCTCGAGGGGCTAGGCGCTGGAGCTAGACACTATTCTAAGTGTAAAAGTTAAACTTCTTATCTCATAAGAAAAGCGTAAGACAATTGTCTGCTAAAAAAGTAATTTCTTATATCACCTGAAAGAAATTCGACAAGTGTCCGCTGAATTCCTTTATTTGAATAGCCTTCACCAATTTTTCTATTCCTCGATGCTTCATAGATTTTTTCGAGGTGTCCTCCAAAATCCATTCAGACAAGGACTATTAATCGTTTCTAAGTCTATCTGCAGCGTTCTCGAACTGTTTTTTAAATGGATAAGCAGCTAAGATGATAAAAGCAAGATTTAAGATCAAAGTCGGGACTAATCTTATTTTAACATAGGTCGAAAAGTCCAGGTCAGTAATTTTTATCAACAGCATCAACTCGTAGACTCCAACTTCCAAAAGCGCAATACCAAGAAGCGAAAGGATTGCAACAATCAAAATATTGGTCTGAAGAACCCTTATCATATTTGCGATCAAATAGGCGATGAACGGAAACATGAATAGATAGATTCCGATGATTTCTGTGTAGATGACATCAAAAAGCAGTCCAAATATAATTCCATATAGAATTCCATGCTTTGGGCTCAGGTAAGCTGTCAAAAATAAAATCCCAGCCATGAGGAAATGCGGAACAAGAATCCGGTCACTGTTGAATAATTCTGCAGGCAGAAGTTCGACAAACAAACTTTCCAGGATGAATAACAAAGCGAAAAGTGCCGGGAGCAGGAAACGGATCAATTGCCTTCCTCCTCACCTTCACTATCTTCCAAGCTTTCTTCAAGATCCACTGAGACCATTGATTTCTTGACAACCATGACATGTTCCAAATCATAAAGATTTGCTTCTGGCTTAATATATGCTGTTTGATTCAGGCCAAATTGATCCGGGACAACCTTGACAACCTTGCCGATTGGAAGGTCTTTTGGGAAGATTCCACCCATACCAGTCGTGACAACATTCTGCCCTTTTTCAATTTCGGCATCATACGGAAGCCCTTTTAACAAAAGAAGCTCTTTCTTCTTGTCATACCCTTCGATTGTGCCGTAAAGCGGCTTTTCTGCCTGGAGAATCGCAGAAATCCTGTTGGTCGGGTCAATGGAACTAATCAGCTGCACGGTTGCCGAAAATGGTGTCGTGCTCTTAACCTTGCCAATTAATCCTTTTGCAGTGATAACGGCCATGTTTTTTTCCACGCCGTTAGAAGCACCTTTATTGATGATAATTAGTTCATTCCAGCGTTCTGGACTTCTGGCAATTCTGATTGCCTGGATTGGTTCATAGTCTGCTAGTGATTCTTTCTTATCTAAAATTTCCTGAAGCTCCTCGTTTTCTTTTTCAAGGGAGTATACTTTCGCTTCAAGGCGGGCCATATCATCAACGCGTTTCTTCAAATCTTTGTTTTCCTGATATGTATTTTGCAAGTCTTGAAGGTTTTCGATTAAACCGGCAATATAATTCGCAGGCCTTGAGACAACGGATTGTACCCAGCTTGTAGAGTCTTTGACAAACTGCTCGGGCCATGTCAATTCTTCTCTTTCCCTTAAAGAAAATCCAATCAATGCCACGAGGACTATAATGCTCACAAGCAGCATTATCAGGCGTTTATTAAAAAAGAACTGTGGCATGATTTACACCTCTAATCTAAAAAAATGGATTACAGAAGAGGAGGGAAGTGGATTTACCCCGCTTCCCTTCTTCCTATTACCTGGATTCTTTTGCTTTAGTCTTGAATAAATCAATATGATCCAATGCCTTGCCTGTACCAATTGCAACACAGTCAAGCGGGTCTTCGGCAATCAAAACCGGCATCTTTGTTTCTTCACTGATGACCTTGTCCAAATTACGCAGCAATGCGCCTCCGCCAGTGAGGACAATTCCTCGGTCCATGATGTCTGAGGCAAGTTCTGGCGGGGTTTTTTCAAGCGTCAGCTTAACAGCATCAACAATGGCATATACTGTGTCACGCAGCGCTTTGGCAATTTCTTCTGCCGTGATTTCAATTGTCTTAGGCAGTCCTGTCAGCAAGTCACGGCCGCGGATTTCCATATTTTCAATCCCATCGGCGTCTCCTGCTGAACCAACTTCCATTTTAATCGCTTCAGCTGTTCTCTCACCAATCATCAGGTTGTAGGTTTTACGGATATAATTGATGATTGCGCCATCCATCTCATCACCTGCAATGCGGACAGATTGAGATGTAACGATTCCGCCAAGAGAGATAATCGCGACTTCTGTCGTACCGCCGCCAATGTCGACAACCATGCTGCCAGTTGGCTCCCATACAGGAAGGTTTGCCCCAATTGCTGCTGCAAACGGTTCCTCAATCGTAAAGGCATCTCTTGCGCCCGCCTGGCGAGTTGCGTCAATAACTGCACGTTCCTCGACAGCTGTTATTCCAGAAGGAACACATACCATTACATACGGCTTGCCGGCAAACCAGCCTTTATTCTTCGTTGCTTGTTTAATATAGTATTTCATCATTGACGCTGTTGTCTCGTAATCAGCAATGACGCCATCCTTCATCGGCCGTAAGGCTACAACATTACCTGGTGTACGCCCGATCATATTTTTCGCATCATTACCGACAGCAACGATATTTTTTGTATCCGTCTGAAGCGCCACAACGGACGGCTCTCTCAAAACAATTCCTTTTCCTTTTACATAAACAAGTGTATTAGCAGTACCAAGGTCGATTCCGAGGTCTCTTGTTCCAATCCCAAACATATTTGTATCTCCCTTTCTTAACAAAAAATGCAATAAAAGAACAGGCAATCTATAACAAAATTAGTTGATTGTTCATAGGCAGATTTCCTGACAAATTTTTAACTTTGTCCGCAAAAATCATAAATTATATTATATCGCAACGTCAATCAAAATCCTAGTATCATACATACCCTTTTTCCTTCAAACTAACATATTTATTTTCCCCAATGATCAAATGATCTAACAATTCGATTCCGACAATTTTACCAGACTCAGCAAGTCTTTTCGTCACTTCTATATCTTCCCTGCTTGGGGTAGGATCTCCGGATGGATGGTTGTGGACGCAAATGACAGATGCTGCTGACCGGCGTACCGCTTCTTTATATACCTCTCTCGGGTGGACAATGGAAGCATTAAGGCTGCCGATAAATATCGTCTGCCTGTGGATCACCTGGTTTTTCGTATTCAAATACAGGCAGACAAAATGCTCCTGTGTCAGGAAGCGCATATCATTCATTAAATATTTCGCACCGTCTTCCGGTGAGCGAATCACATAGCGTTCATCAAGGGTATGGTTGGCGATGCGCCTGCCGATTTCAACTGCTGCGAGGACATGGATCGCTTTCGCTTTTCCGATTCCTTTAATTTGCGTTAACTCTTCCAGTGTAGCATCTTTTAGAAGGCGGAGGCCCTCAAACTGGGAAAGCATTCGGTTTGCAAGCTGGAGGACTGATTCCTCCCGCGAGCCTGTACCAAGCAACAGGGCAAGCAATTCATGATTGGAGAGGCTTTGGGGGCCATTTTGGACGAATCGCTCCCGCGGCCGCTCATTTTGCGGATAATCTCTGATCATTAATGAATTTGTAGACAATCGATTTTCCTCCCGGTCATTGATTATGACGAGGGAAGTGTAGAAGAAGTTTCTGTGGCTTTCTTTTAATAAGGAAGGTTGTAACCAATTTTTCTTAACTCCCTGATCAACCTGGATACAGGCAGTCCAACAACTGTGTAATAATCCCCACTGATTTCTTTGACAAGCATGCTTCCGAACCCCTGGATTCCATAGCCGCCTGCCTTATCGAATGGTTCACCGCTCTTTATATAGGTGTCGATTTCTTCATCTGACAATTCCCAGAACGTCACATCTGTTTTTTCATAAAAACGCGTTTCCTTCTCAGGGGAGATGATTGATACTCCTGTGTAGACTGAATGGGTGTGCCCAGACAGCTTTTGGAGCATCTGTAAGGCTTCTTGTCCGCTTTCAGGCTTCCCAAGGATTGTTCCATCGTGGACCACAACAGTATCTGAGCCAATCACGAAACAATCTGGATAGTCTTGAACCACAGTTCCCGACTTTCTGGAAGCAAGCTCCATAACCGCTTCAGCAGGGCTCAGGGACTCACTGAAACTTTCGTCTGCATCACTGCTCGAGATTTCGAATTTCAAGCGGAGGTTTTCAAGAAGTTCTTTTCGCCGTGGAGAAGAAGAGGCTAAAATGAGGCGTTGCATAAAATCACCTTTCTTTTCTTTTTGCATCAAAGGGAGATACAAGCTAATACTATCAAAGTTCACCAATTCAAACAATCTTAAGTCCTTATTCTGGCAAAAAAAATCAGAGCCTGGCGCATTTTGCCGAAGGCTCTGTTAATTTGTACAATTTCCCGGAAAATATTCTTTCTCCATCCCGACAAAAAATCGATTACGGGCAGGTCTTACTTGCCAATCGAATGATAGGCTGACAGGAATGACAGAAGGTTTTTCTCCATTTCCGCCAGCTGGTTGGCATCCTTGCTTTTTTGGTAGTTTATAAAAGCTGCACCCGCCCTCTCCATGCTCGCCTTAACCTTCAGAACGGTTGGATCCTTTACACTCTTATCTTCAATTTTGCTTATCATCGCATGGTAGCTTTCTGCTTTTTTCACTTCCTCCGGCGCAGCTGCTGATCCGCTCATCAAGATTGGATAGATTTCCGGTGCCTGCTTGAGGAATTCCGATTCAGCTGGTGTTAAGCCCGCTGCCGTTCCACCTGAAATTTCAAATGGTTTTGCGAACACCTCAACCCCTTTGGCTTTGAGTGCCTCTGCCTGTTGTTTAGCAGCCTCAATGCTCCCTGCAGTTCCTAAATAGACGGCGAACTGTCCATTTACAGGAAATAACTCACCTGTGACTCCCTGGCCAGCCAGAAGATTCACCCTTTCCTTGGCAGCAGCCTCTGTTGTGAAGACACCGTTCTGGACAATGAAGACAGGAATTGATTTTAATTCAATCGATTCTTGCCCGGCTGCCGGACTCTCTGCTGCCGACCCGGCTTTTGGCGTCGTGACGGCTGGTGCAGCTGTATCTGGTTCTGATGGCAGGAATTTAAGGAATGTCACCCCAAACGCCGTTCCAAGCAAAACAGCAAAAAGGACATTCATAATAATAGTCGTATAAAGACGATTGTTCTTTTTAGTCTTAGTATTCCAAACCGAAATGCCGATGCTTTTCTTTTTCGGCTTTTTTTCCTGCTTTGGAGCAATTTTGTATTCTTTGATGATTTCCTCTTCTACGGGATCCGGCAAGATCCAGTCAAAGCTCTCCTCAGCCTTTTCCTGGGCTGCCGCTGTTTCATTCAACGCTGCATCATTGTCCAGCGGATACACCTTGCTCTGGTCTCCACGGATCTCGTTGATCTGGTAACTGCTGCTTTTTTCTTTTTTATATTTAGTTTTTTCAAAGGCTTCCTCTTGTATAGGTTTCTTTTTGCTGCCATTATCCTGCAATTTTTTGTCTCCCTGAACCGGACGGTCCTTGCCATTAATCTTGATAGTGATTGTCTTTCCTTGCTTGTCCAATGCTTGTACCTCCCCCTGCCCGTTCGTATTTTGCTCCATCCTATCATATAGGCAAAAAAAAATAACAAGACTTTTGTCGTCTTGTTATAGAATGCTTTCGTCAATTTTTTTACTAGATTAATTTTCGTCCGTTCCTTCTGTTCCATCCTCGTCAGACTCATCTTGATCTGTAAGGTTATCTTCTGAATAATCTCCGAAAGTTGGGAATGGATTGCGTTTGTTTGCAGGCTCGGGTGTTTCGATTTTTGGATTGTAGTCTTTTAATTCCGCTAGTTCTGGAAAATAAAAGGCATTGATTGTTAACGCCATTTCTATCGGCGCTTCTTCATCTGATAGAGTGAAGATTTCCTGTGGCCCGCTAAAAGAGATAGATTCTACCACTATTATTCGCCTAAGAGATTCTAAGGCTGAAATGAATTTCTCGAGGCTAAAGTAGTTATCTGCTTTAACATTGATTTGTGCTGTTGTTTTCACTAGTCCGTCCGGCATCTCTAGTTGTGGATTCGTTACTTCCACCTCAGGATCGGAAGTATCAACCTGATTCTCTGACTCAGCAGTAACCTGTTCTGAAGATGATATTTCCGGTTGTATTGTAGTGGCAGCCTGCTGGCTAGCATTGAATTCGATTGAAGTAACAAAGCTATTTGAAATGACCTCTGCTTTTTCAATGCCAAGGACTAACTGCTCAACCATCGGGTCAACCGGGAGCCTTTTTTGCAACTCAGCTGAACTGCTAAAATCTGTTTCATTGACTGAAGCAAGTCTTGCTACCAATGTTGAATTAAGCTGCTGCTCCATTTTTAATTGACTTTCCTTTAACGACAAACTATGACTTAAAGGAGCTAGATAAAGATAAAAAGCAGCTAGATAAATTAAAGCAGACACTATCACTGCAACCAAAAGGATTAAGTAATGCTTCTTTTCTAATCGGAGGTTCATGATCCATCTCCTCCTTCAACAGCTGCCGGTTTAAACAAGTCAGGATTGAACACAATCTTATAGGCGGCACTATACCTCGGCAGTATTTCCACTTCAGAATCATCGCTTAATCCGGCCTCTTCTTCAATCTCAGCGGCTACGACATTCATTAGTTCAGCTTCCCTCACCCATTCCGACTGTTTTAGGGAACTCAAGTAAAAGGCAGCATCTCTTGCAGCATCATATTGAATTGTGACAAGGATAGAATCCATGTTGCTATATTCAAAGCTTTGGATAAATCCACGTTCCGGCAGCAAGGAAATGATGTTTTGCATTATCGGTACTGTTTGCACCGGGTACTGCTCTATCCATTGAACAGCTTCCTGCAGCTTGATTACCGAATTCCCAGCGTTTTCTTCAGCCAATTTTTCCTGCTGTACATTATTCAATTTTTGAAGAGTCGAGATTTTCTTATCGATAAGTTCCATTTCATTTCCATAGCTTCTGCCCTGAAAATATATGATGGAAATAGTAATCGCAATTAAAATCAAGATTATAGCGGCGATAATAAGCTGTGATGATTTTCTACGTTCTTTTTTTGGTAAAAGATTAATTTCAACCAGCATTATTACACCTCTTTCAAGCCAAGCCCAAGAGCAAGGTTATACGCAACTGGTAATCCTTCCGAGTTGGAGCCCATTGCATTCATATTGATAGTCGATACATTCATACCGAACCGATCTTTCATATCAACAATTGCCCGATCCAGCATTGGATGGTCACCATTTACTAATAATCGAGTTACCTCTTTTTTTCCCTGAGTCAGGGAAAAACGATAAAAATCCATAAGTTTGGCAATATCCCGATATATTTCCTCAAGCTGGAATATAATATCTGAAACTTCACCTTCATAAACGATTTCCGGACTTGAATGATCCTCTCTGTGTCGGGAAAGCTTCCAGTTATCCTTAAGGTCACCAGGGATATGGCGCATAAAAACAGGGATTTGCTCTTCAAAAATGCACAGACTGACAACATCAAGGTCAAATTGGACAGTCAGCAATACTTCGTTTTTCACAGCCATGTCATGATGGTGATAGAGACGATAGATTGCAAGTGGGGAAATATCCGCGGCAACCGGCTTAAGCCGGACACTTTTAAATAAATCCTCAAACTCAAGTATGTATTTTTCGGGTGCTGCAAATAAGAGAATCTCTTTCTTGTTGTTCTCTGTTCCCAGCGTGATCGTGTCGAATACTGGATCTTCAAAAGGCAAATGGATGGTTGAGCCCATCTCCAAATATAAGTACCCTTCGATTTCGTCTTCATTGATATCAGCAGGAATAGTTACCTTCCTAATAATGACAAGGGAATCTGGTACGATGAAGCGGATTTCCCTTTTAGTTATCTTCCACTCAGCAATGCACTCATCCAGTATATTCGATAATGTGGCAAAATCGAGGATTTTACCATCTGAGATGATTCCTGGCGGTAAATATCTCTCTCCAAAATGATTCACTGTAATCGGGTTCTTCTGCTTTAACTCCACAAAACGAATTGAATGGTCATTGAGCACGATATTGACGATTTTGTTACTGCTGGAAAATAAGGAAAATGCCATGATTGAAACTCCTTAATGTATTACTGTACTTAGACTGATGTTAATTCTTGTATTTTAATTTGCTGTTTATATAAGTTAGAATCCAAGCATGAAGAATTGAAGATACCATTCTAAGATTTCTTCACCAAAGAAATAGGCTGTTAGACTACCAAGGGCAATGAAAGGACCGAACGGAATGGCTTGCTTTCTTTTCACAAATCCAAGGAGCATGGCACCAATGCCGAAGAAAGCACCATAAAAGGTAGCAAAAAAGAAGGATAGAAGCATAGTCTTAAAACCAATTGCGAAGCCAATCAACGCAAAAAGCTTGATATCGCCGCCGCCCATCCCCCCCTTGCTGATGAGGGCAATAAATAAGAGGATCATGAATCCTGCAACTGCTCCAGCGATTGAGTCCCACCAGGGTGAGAGAGGAAGAAATATACGCTCAACAATAAAAATACCCGCAAAAACAAGAAGCACCTTATCGGGAATAACCATGTAAGCAAGATCGGAAACCGTAATGATGATGAACAATGAAATCAAAGTCAGGGCAATGACCAATTCACCGCTCCACCCAATCAAAAGATAAGCTACCGCAAACAGCATGCCCGTCAAAAGCTCAAAAAAAGGATAAACGGGCGAAATGCCGACCTTACACTGGCGGCACTTCCCCCTTTGAATAAAATATGAAACTACCGGAATCAATTCAGACGCTCGCAGCTGATGTCCGCACTGCGGGCATGACGACCGCGGCGCCACGATTGATTTTCCTTCTGGGACCCGGAGACCTACTACGTTGTAGAAGGAGCCTAGGACTAGACCGTAGATTAATAACAACAGAGTCATTCATTAATTACCTGTGAAACCTAACAAATCCGCTTCTGTTGCGACAGTTGTATTCGTTGATGCATCATAGGATGAAATGTCTTTCACTACCCCAACGCCTGGGTGTCCTTTGATACTATAAGTTTTATCTGCAGTTGAATAGGTAACTGTATAACCAGCACTATCAGTTTTAACATTCTCAACCATATCAGACAATTCCCCTACAGTCGCACCATCAGTTGCTGCTTTGGTATGCTTCCATGATGTAAAAGAGCTATTCGATGCATGCGACAATTTTGCCGCATTAATGATTTGTAATGCTTCGGCTACTTTTGCATCATCCTTAGTTTTGTTGATTATTCCCCCTATACTAGGTACTGCTATAGCAGAAACAATCCCCAAAATAACAACTACAGCCAAAAGTTCGACCAGAGTCAAACCTCTTTGATCTTTCATTTTTTTCTTGATTGCTTTAAACATAATAATCTTCTCCTTTTAGTTAATTTTACCTATGACTATTGGAATATGTATCTAGTCATATTATAAATGATAGGATATAAATTTCATATAAAGAATGTGTAGAGAATTGTCTCTTTTTAGTCAAAATCAATTTACATGATTGAATATGTCGAACATTGGAATCATGATGGAGGTAACAATGGTTCCGACAAGTCCAGCTAGTATGACAATCATTATTGGTTCAATCAAGGATTTTAATTGATCTGTACTGTTCTCTACTTCTTTTTCGTAGAAGTCGGCTACTTTTCCAAGCATCGCATCCAAAGACCCTGTTTCTTCCCCGATGGCAATCATTTGTGTGACTAGCGGCGGGAACGCCCAGTGCTTCTTCATAGGTCCAGTCATTGATTGTCCAATCTCGAGCGCATCACGAGATTCCCTGACGACTCTTCCTATCACTTCATTTTCTACAACATTTTCAACAATCGACAAAGCCTGTAGAATGGGGACTGAACTCGAAAAGAGAGAACTTAGTGTTCTTGTCAATCGGGCGAGAACTGCTTTTTGCATCATTTTTCCGAAAATCGGCATCCGCAAAATTGCGAAATCGAGATAATATTTTGTTTGTTTATTTTTCTTCATTGCCGATAGACCTGCAACAACACCAACCAGTAACAACAGAAGCAGCCACCAAAAGGATTGCATGAACTCACTTGCACCAAGAACAAATTTGGTGATTGCCGGCAGTTCCCCGCCAAAATCCTCGAACATGCCAACAAAGGTAGGCACAATCGAAACTAATAAAAAGATAACAACCAGTATCGCAAGTATTGCGATCACGGCTGGATAACTGATCGCGGCGATTACCTTCTGACGAGTGTTATGCTGCTTCTCATAATGTTCAGCAAGCCTCTCCAGCGTCTCATCCATATTTCCGCCAGCCTCTCCTGCCTTTACCATATTAATATACATGGATGAAAAGATTTTACTGTGCTTGGCGGTTGCAGCTGACAGCTGGACACCTTCCCGCAGCTCTGCTTCGATGTCCAGCAGTGCCTTCTTCAATGCTTTACTATCCGTTTGCTTCGCTAAAATTTTAGTGGATTCCACAACAGAGACTCCGGCTTTTAACAAAGTAGCAAACTGGCGTAAATAGATGACCAGATGCTGCAGCTTAACAGGATTTCCGATGGTAATATCTTTTGTAAGCCAAGTTTCAGGCACTTCTATGATCTCTGTTGTCCTGATTCCTTCCTCACGAAGCTTTTCCAGTGCTTCACGTTTGGAACCGGCCGTGATCGTGCCTGAGCGTTTTTTTGTCCGGTCGCGCCCGGAATATTTAAACCGTGCCATATCAAATCATCTTCTCCAGAAGGTATGGTTCAGCGGTTACCTTGGAGATAATTCCTCGCTGAACAAGCTCCTTGATATCCATTTCGAGTGTATGCATCCCATGAATTCTTGAAGTCTGCATGATACTTATAATTTGATGGATTTTTTCGTTCCTGATTAAATTCGACACGGCCGCATTATTGATTAAAATCTCCGTTGCGCTTCTGCGCCCTTTTTTATCTATAGTAGGAAACAACCTCTGGGAAATGACTGAAACAAGGACCGATGCAAGCTGGATTCGAATCTGTGCCTGCTGTCCCGGCGGGAAAACATCTATTATTCTATTGATTGTAGCCGGGGCGCTCGATGTATGGAGTGTGCCCAGTACAAGATGCCCGGTTTCAGCAGCAGTGATCGCCGTCTGTATTGTATCTAGGTCACGCATTTCGCCGACCAGGATGACATCGGGATCCTGTCTAAGGGCCGCTCGTAATCCATTAGCGAAATTATTCGTATCCAGACCAATTTCGCGCTGGTCAATAATGCTGTTTCCATGCTTATGCAAATATTCAATCGGGTCCTCTAAGGTGACAATATGCTTACGCATTGTCGTGTTCATATACTGGATCAATGACGCCAGTGTAGTAGACTTTCCGCTTCCGGTCGGTCCTGTCACCAGAACCAGTCCCTGAGGTTTCTCGGCAATTCTTTTAAGGATTTCCGGAAGCTCCAGCTCTTCTAATGTAGGGATTCGTGTAGGAACGATCCTGACTGCCAGGGAAACGCAGCCCCTTTGATGGTAGGCATTTACCCTGAACCTTGAGATGCCTGCTATTCCATATGAAAAATCCAACTCACCTTTCGACTTGAACAGATCCCAGGAATTTTCGGGCACGATGGCTTTTGCCATTTCTTCTATTTCATCCGGTGTAATCGTATCTGTCCCATATCTTCTTAAGTCCCCATTGATTCTCATCACTGGGGGAATACCGACAGTTATGTGAATATCTGAAGCCTTAAGTTCAAAGCCTGACCTCAGCAAATGCTCTATTTTTTCTTTCATGCTAACTCCCCGCTTATTCTGTTATAGCTACCCTTAAAACTTCCTCAGTAGTGGTGAGTCCCTGTTTAATCTTCAGCAGTCCGTCGTCAATCAGGAAAATCGTTTTATTTCTGACAGCGATTTCCCTTAATACCGTGACAGACTCTTCATTCATGATCGCTCTGCGAAGTTCATTGTCCACCGCCAGCACCTCATGTATGGCCAACCGGCCGCGATATCCTGTCATATTGCAGGAAGAACACCCTCTTCCCTTCCATACAGTATCAACCGGAATACTTCTTTTTGAAAAAATGTCCCGTTCACGTTTTGTCGGCTCATGAGCCTCTGCGCAGTCCCGGCATACCCTTCTGACGAGCCGCTGGGCGACAACTCCGCTTAACGAAGATGCGACAAGGAAAGGTTCGACACCAATGTCCAGCATTCTTGTTACAGAGCTCAGTGCGTCATTCGTGTGCATCGTGCTGAGTACCAGGTGTCCGGTCAAAGAAGCTCTCACTGCCACTTCAACTGTCTCTTTATCGCGTATTTCACCAACCATGATGATGTTCGGATCCTGTCTAAGGATAGACCTTAGTCCTGCCGCAAATGTCATGCCAACATTGGGATTGACCTGGATTTGATTAATTCCCTCAATCTGGTATTCTACCGGATCCTCAATTGTAATGATGTTAACCTCTTCACTATTCAGCTTGTTCAACGCGGCATATAGAGTAGAAGATTTCCCGGAACCAGTAGGACCAGTAATTAAAACGATCCCATTAGGTTTTGAGATCATGTTCGTAAATCGATTGAGATTATGTTGGTTGAAACCTAGCTTCTCGATATCATTTAATGTACTGCCCATATCGAGTATACGCATGACGACCTTTTCTCCAAAAACGGTTGGCAAAGTAGAAACACGAAGGTCAATAGGATGAAAATCAAGATTTGCTTTGATTCTTCCATCCTGAGGAGTCCTGTTCTCAGTGATATCAAGATTCGCCATAATCTTAATCCGGGCGATCAGCACGTTTTGCATGTGCTTCGGCAGCACCCGTTCCACCCTCAGGATTCCGTCTATACGGTAGCGGATGACAACCTTTGTTTCCTGAGGGTCGATATGAATATCACTTGCCTTGTTGGCAGAAGCATTTGATAGCAATTGATTCACCAGTCTGATGACAGGAGAATCCGCCTCTGTCAAACTCTCTTCCTGAACAGTTTCCATTACTGGAGTGCTGATGCCAATTAAATCATCAAGTCCATCATTATTATCGTAGTATTTATTAATTGCGCGAATGATATCGTCCTTGGTCGCTATCGCTGTTTCAATATGGAAGCCAGTCGACAACCTGAGATCATCCACCGTGAAAAAGTCCATCGGATCCGCCATTGCAACAAATAGCTTTTCCCCTTCTTTTTTCAGAGGAATAACTAAATTACGTTTCGCCGTTTCTTTTGGTATAAGTGTAAAAAGCTTCGTATCGAATGGATAGCGATACAAACTGATATGCGGGATTCCCAGCTGGAACTCGAGAACTTCAATTAGCTGTTGCTCTGTTATAAGCCCTCTTTGCAGGAGTGCATCTCCAAGCTTTTGGCCGGCAGCTTTCTCAGCTAATGTGGCTTGTAACTGATCTTCTGAAAGCAGCCCTGTTTCGACTAACAAGTCGCCAAGCCGTCTTCTCATTTGTCTCATATTCCTCACTCCTGAATTGGCTTACTTTGGTTCTTCATTCGGTTTGCCGAATAGACCGTCCTCTTCTATGTCAGCTTCTTTATCAGTTGCATCTTCACCTTCATCTTCTCCAAGTGAAGTTTCTCCTGCGGACTGGTCTGGCTGCGCGTCCGAATCTCCAGCTCCAGGTAAAACTACAGTATCCTCCCCGGGAGCAGTGCCAGATTCAGGTACAGTGGCAGCTGCTTCTAAAGGATGGACTTCTATACGATGGACAGGAGGGTAAAAATCTTCTGACAGTACCTCTGTTTTCAATAATTCTCCCTTTTTAGAATGAGTTTCACGAACGACCTTCACTATTACACCAGGAACGCCTTCCACTTTTACAGATTTTTGTCCAACATTTATTAGTGGAGAGAATTGCTTGATTATCCTCGGTTGGAATTCCTGCTTGTCCAAAGTGTGTATACTATAATTGTATAAGAATGGCGCTCCATTAACCGAAACTTCCAGGTCTGGGCTATTCCAGTTGAATACAATTGTATATGTGGAAGCATTAGGATTATAAACACTAAAATCCATTCTCTTATTAAATTGAACCTTTGCTTCAAACCCCGGTTCAATATTCTCTTGCATCTGCCTGCTTATATGCCTTTCCGATACGTGGAAGTTCGTGGGCAGGATTGCCTGATAGATTGCAGTGGCTATTTGGCTATAAGTATGGTCCGATAGCTCGGGTAATTCGCTTTCCTTTACGAGAGATGCCAGCGAGAACTGTGACTCAGCTTCCAGCACAATTGTTGGGAAAGATTTTATAAAACTCAAAAACTCTTCATTTTTATCATTTAGTTTTATTGATGCAGCTGAAACTTCGATTGGTTCTTCTTGAGGAAGATACCTGCCCAACTCGATGACAATATTCTCATTAAATCCTTGGATTGCTACAATTAAATCGTTTTCCATCTCTTCCAGGTTCAAACGGGTAATGATAGTGTCGGGTAAAATCCCACTTAAAGATTCCATTTTAACGACTAGTTCATTCTGTATTCCGTCACTTGCAGAGCTAACTGTCTGGTCTGTTAATAAGGTGAAACTTTCCGCGCTAACTGAGTAAGCCTGCTCTTTATGTATCAATGCCACTTTAGCGTTGGAAGACCATTCGTTCCAACGTGCTTCCAACAAAGCTTTCGCTTCTTCTTTCGTTTTGTTTGATACATCGATCGTCCCGATGAAAGTATGACCCGAAAATATAGATTCCACATCTTTTTTAGAGCTCAAGGCTGAAGCGCCAAAATAAGTGAAACTGTATGTAAATAAGGAAAAAACAATGAGAATCAAAGAGATTTTTATTATTTGGCGCGTTTTCACATAAATCCCCCTCTAAAAAAAGATTGTATTGTACTAAGAAGGCTGGGTTTCGTAGGCTGCATTGTCAACTTCTTCTTTTGGAGATTCAAAATTCAGCATAGGGATTACCTCTAGTTCACTCAATTCAAATTCACGATTGTTTCTTGTTTCCAAAAATGAGATATCCTCTATCATTCTTATTTCTTCCTCTTTTGAGGAAACAGCCTTTTCGAGATGTCTCTCATTCAAAGCCGGATCGAAATTTTCATCTTTATCCATCGATTTTTGCAGATCCTGATGAACGTCCAATTTGGTTGAATCACCTGTATCCATTACCCTTGAAATTGCCCCAACAGATTCAAGATTTACTGTTGTCCTGCTGGTTATTACGTATCCTGCCGAAACAGCTATTAATACCATAACCAGTAGTGACTGCCAGGGCGAGACAATCAAGCTAAAAGCCAATCCCAAAGAACCAACTACAGGAGCGGTGACAACAATTTCCTTTTTCTGCCTTTTTTCCAGGCCAAATGGAATGATGAAAATGAGTCCAGCGCTCAAAACTGTCGATAGAAATAGAAGTAAAAGGCTTATCATTGTCTCACTCCATGCTTCGTTGTATTCGTTACTTTTTTATACATAAATCAGCAATATATCAAACTATTATCTGTTAATACGACAAATTTCACTCTCTTCTATTGTATAATAAAATTAATAGATTTAATAGACGGAGGAGCAATGACTTGGGCAGAAAGTTGGATGACCAAAAAGGAATCACTTTGCTGGAAGTATTGCTGTCAATCGTACTTCTTGTTATAGTTCTTACATCTTTCGCTAGTTTTTTCACACAATCAGCACTGTTTGTGAAGAAAAATGAAGACAAGATCAGTACAACCCAGACAGCCCAGCAGATTGTGAATTTAATAGAAGTAAAGCTTACCAAGGAAGTGCTGAACACCAGCAATGAATGTCCAAATCTTCCATGTAACCTTGATGAAGATAAATTATCAGGGCTATTGGGCCGTTCATTCGGTAGTTCACAAAAGATCTTCGCTGAATTCAGTAAAGGTGCAGAAGGATTAATTGCCGTGGAAGTGTCTGTACAAGATACCAACAACCCAGAAAGTAACTCAAGGACTTTTACATATATAAGAAGGTGATATCTTGAAAGACGAACGTGGACTTACATTATACGAACTGCTCGCTGCGATTTCGATCTTAATGGTCGCTTCTGCTCTCATATATGGAGTTTTCTTTGGATTCAACAAAAACTATAATCAAATCTCAGCTAAAAATAATATGGACCAGGCAGCGAACGTTATCATAGCAACAATCAAGCAATATCATTTAAAATACGATGAATATATCATCGACTACAATGCCGCGACGCAATCAGCGCAAATTGGGGTGGCGACCAGTGAACAAATACTTGGTGATGCCAGATATTCACTACAAATCAAGGCCGGTATAGATGAACCAGAGTCATTTACGGGGGAAAAAGTAATCGATTCGAATAGTCCTATTTCGATTCATCTAATCATCAAGGATGAAACAGGACAAACTCATGAAATGGAAACCATGATCAAAAGATATTAGGAGGGGCTCGTGATGAAAAATGAAAAAGGCTATGCACTTGTCCTGGTTTTACTGATTATCACGCTCACCTTCACCTTCGCCATATCATTGAGTGGAATGGCCCTTTCAGCCCGCAAGCAATTCAACAAGACAGACGAGATCAATCGGGCCACTGACCTTGCTGAAATGGGAGTCGCTCATTATGAGGCAATATTATCTAAATTAGTTAAAAACGCAAATGATGAAGCAAGACAAACAGTGCAAACAGCTTTCGAAGCAGCCACTCAAAATCCGAATACTCCAATTCCTAACTATGATGACCTTTTTTATATTTCTTTATCACGTAAGTTAACAGAAAATCCCTCTGTGATATTATCTATCGATGAAGGCAATTCTTATGAAATATTAAATCCTATAATCGCTAAACATGTTGAGAACATCTCAATCTCTTTCAACAGCAAGGGAAAAACAGTTAATGAGGAAAAAGAGCTGAAGGGTAAGCTTACGATTAATAAAAATACAGATTCACGCGACGGAGAATTTATTCCAAATAGGAACACATTCGAAAATATTGAATTGGATGATTTTGAAATCAAGGGCGGAAAACAGGAAGAAACCTATACAGCATCCACTTACTTTCAGAAAACAGTAACCCTTAAAGGGAATACCACTTTAATCATTAAAGGAGACACTTTCTTTAATTCAGATGTTACATTAAAGGGCGGAGATACTATTTTCATCTTCGGCGATGCCTACTTCTACAAGCCTTTGTCTCCGATTATAAAAGGAGAAAAATCCAAGATTTGTATTTTGGGTACACCCTACCTTTTAAAAAACCAAAAGCTTGTAGAATACACCTCTTTTGATGGAGGAGATACCGATAGCTGTCCAAAACCAATACTAGACAATGAGTGGTCGATCGACCCTGACAATGGTATGAAAGTTGAATATTAGATAACAAGGCTGACCCACACAGGGACAGCCTTTTCATTTCACATATTCCGCAACCCGATTCCGGCCGGATCGCTTGGCTCCTACATATAATGCTCTGTCTGCGTGGCGGATTAATGCCAGTGAATCTTCGGCGTCCTGCGGGGCAGTGGCTACTCCGATTGAGGAGGTGATGCTGACATGCAGCTGCTTTCCTTCTTCATCCATCGATTGCAAGAGAGTGAAAGGCTCATTGGCAATCAACAGCCGGATTTGTTCTGCCAGTTTCAGGGCATCGCCTTTCATCATGTCAGGCACCAGGATCACAAACTCTTCTCCGCCATAACGGGCAACAGTGCCAATATTTCCGATTCTTTTACTAAGCCGTTCACCAAGCTCGATTAAAATCTCATTTCCACTTTGGTGTCCGTATGTATCGTTGACTGATTTGAAGTGGTCGATGTCGAGCAGGATCAGGGATAGGAGGTCCCTTTCACCTTTTTGTAATTTACCGAATTCTACAGATAGCATGTTTTCAAAATAGCGATAGTTGTATAGCCCCGTCAATGCGCAGCGTTCGCTATTTTCCTTTGTTTTCTCATGATGCCTTGCATTTTCCACGGCCACCGCAAAATGGGAGCACAGGATATCGACGATCATCAGCTGGGATTTCTCGAAAGCCCTTTTTTTATTAGCTGCAAGGACAAGTACACCTACTACCTGATTGTTACGGACGATCGGCACACTTAAGATGCTCTCAGCGCTTGGCGGGATATAACCTGAATTGATTTGATTCCATTCTTTTTTTGAGTTATAAAGTACAGGCTTTTTCTCTGCCCAAACAAGACCGCTTATCCCTTTCCCTTTTTCAAGTGGGGCGGCAACCGGATCAAGGACTTCCCCGAATTCAACTTTATGAATCAGTTTCAATTCCCTTTCTTCCTCTACGTCGAGGATGTACGCATAATCAACCGGCAGCATCTCGATCAGTTTTTGGACGAAGAGATCGATCACTTCGTCGGCTTTCAATCTTTCGGCCAGCTGATGCCCTATTTCAGACGCACTCTGCAAGAATTGATTTACCTTATCGCTTGAATAATAGAGACTGAGGATAATAGACAAACTTGCAAAAGGAATCCCGACGAATAACAACGCGATTGAGCCCATATCCTTGCTTAGTTCGTAAAGAACAAAGCCGATTGGAAAAGTGATTATGGTCGTTACGGTTTCCCAAATGAAGTCTTTTCCAAAGTATGGACCTTCCAGCTTAAACAGCAGTGCCTGGATTGAAACCAAAATAATCGTATTGATGCCAAAGTTGCTAATCCCATACACCGCTCCAAGGAATAAATAGTACGGATCCGATGATAGATGCTCACCATGTGTTCCACCAAGGGCGTAAAACAACAGCCCGCTAAATAGCGAAACAATGAAGAACATCAACGAATTTAAAGGGAATTTGTGTATATCAGATTTTGGAACCCTGAGCCTGATTAAAAGCGTCAGGACAGAAACTTGCATTAACACCATTTCTATGAAAATACCGTGTTTAAGGAAAACTGCGAGTGATACCCACTGGATTAAGAAAATAGGGGTATTGTTGACAACGAGCGGCATTGCAGCCACAACGCTCATCAAGATAAGAAATGGGATTACTTCCCCTATACTCACTTGTTCAGGTGGATAGACTTGATAGGTAATCCAGATCCCGACTGGAACCACCAACAGCCAGGCGAACCAAATAGATTTTTTGATCACGGGGCTAATCTTCATCTACCCACCTCCTTTTCATCTAGGTAAAAAGTCTTACTCATTTAAATATTAGCAAATCTTTTGTCGAATGTCATAATTTTCTTACTTATTATTCAGAAAATGTTTAATCACGGGTTTTGCTTCTGACAGGAAATAGAGGGAGCCTGTTACGATCAGGATTTCATCACGTTTTAAATTTTTGATTTTATCCTGTAGGAACGGTCGATACTGATTTGCTATCTCTTTGTTTCCCCTGTCTGTCCCTGCATTCATCAGCTCTTTTCCTGATGCTGCACGGGGAAAATCGAAGCTTGTGAATACGAGCTGGTCAGCGGTCTCCTCCAGAGTCGCGATCATCTTGTCCAATTTCTTGTCTTTTAGAGCAGCAAAAAGGATGTTAATCTTTTTATCGGCATATCGAGATTTTATTTCATGTGCTAGCGCATTTATTCCTTCTTCATTATGTGCGCCATCGATCAGGACTAAAGGGTTTTCACTTAAAATCTCAAGCCGGCCGGGCCAGTATGCTTGAGTCAGGCCTTCCCTTATGTGCTCTTCCTCAATCATAAAGGAATAGTAGTTTGCAAGGACCTGGCTAGCCATTACGGCACAGGCAGCATTGTCTACCTGATGTGACCCAATCATGGATGTTTCAAGCTTCTGAATCTGGCCGAACATGCTGGAAAATGAAAATTGTTCTCCCCGCTCTAAAGACTCTCTTGCATTTGTTGAAAATTCATCCCCCAGTTGGTACTGAGGAGACTTGCCTTCAATCGCTTTTTTTCTAATGACATCCAGTGCTTCAGGCTGCTTCACTCCGGTAATGATGCTTACACCATTCTTGATAATACCTGCTTTTTCAAAAGCAATTTCTTCATATGTATCACCAAGGATTGCTGTGTGGTCGAGCCCAATGCTGGTGATAATCGATAGCAGCGGGTGAATGACGTTAGTCGAATCGAATCGGCCGCCAAGACCTACCTCGTAAATGACAACATCCACAGGAGACATTTTCGCAAAGTAGTATAAAGACATTGCCGTGATGACTTCGAATTCAGTCGGTCCGCCCAGTTCAGTTTGGTCCAATTCATCTGCCAGAGGCTTAATCACATTTGTCAGCTCAATCAGTTCCTGATCATTGATAGGCTGGCCATTGATGCTGATTCTTTCATTGAATTGCTCAAAGTATGGTGATGTAAAAGTTCCAACTCTATATCCTGCCGCTTGCAGAATCGAGCGAAGGAATGTGACAGTTGAGCCTTTTCCATTTGTACCGCCGATGTGGATAGTTTTAATCCTTCGTTCAGGATGGTTCAGCCTTTCTAGCATCCATTCCATTCTTGAGAGTCCCGGTTTGATTCCAAGTCTCAGTCTTGCATGGATCCAATCAATTGCCTGTTCATATGTATCAAACATGTAACACACCTCAATTCAAGATGAAGACGAACCAATACTGGTTCGCCTTCAAGTTTTTGTTATCTTATTGTAATTAGTTTCTCAATTCGTTGATGCGCGCTTCGACTGCTTCACGTTTTTCCAGATAGTCTTTTTCTTTTGCGCGTTCTTCGTCGATGACTTTTTCAGGAGCTTTCTTAACAAAGCCTTCGTTTGCCAGCTTTTTCTGAACGCGTTCTACTTCTTTATCAAGCTTCTCTTTTTCCTTTTGAAGGCGGGCGATCTCTTCATCGATGTTGATCAGCCCTTCAAGTGGCATGATGATTTCGAGACCTGTAGCAACTGCTGTCATTGCTTTTTCAGGAGCGTTGACTTCAAGCCCGATTTCAAGGTTCTCTGGATTACAGAAACGAACGATGTAGCCGCGGTTATTTTCAAGCATGCTTAATGTCTTATCATCCTTCGCCTTTAGGAACATATCAACCTTTTTGCTAAGTGGTGTATTCACCTCAGAGCGTATGTTTCGTACAGAACGGATGACTTCAACAAGAAGCTTCATATCGTCTGCTGCCTCTTTATCAGACAGATCCGGGTCAACCTTCGGCCAGCTTGCAACCGTAATGGACTCCCCTCCATGAGGAAGGTTCTGCCAGATTTCTTCAGTAATGAATGGCATGAATGGGTGAAGCAGGCGCATCGTGTTGTCAAGAACGTATGCAAGGATGGATCTTGTCGTCTTCTTGGCAGCTTCGTCTTCGCCGTATAGCGGAAGCTTTGCCATTTCAATATACCAGTCACAGAAATCATCCCAGATGAAGTTGTAAAGAGCTCTTCCGACTTCGCCGAACTCATATCGGTCTGACAGCCTTGTTACCGTTTCGATCGTTTCATTCAGCCTTGTCAAAATCCACTTATCCGCAACAGATTTCTCACCGCTCAAATCGATTTCTTCGTACTTCATGCCGTTCATGTTCATCAAGGCAAAACGTGATGCGTTCCAGATTTTATTGGCAAAGTTCCATGTCGCCTCAACCTTTTCAGTGCTGTAACGAAGGTCCTGGCCCGGTGAGCTTCCAGTTGTCAGGAAGTAGCGGAGTGAGTCAGCACCGTACTGGTCGATGACATCCATCGGATCAACACCATTGCCTAGTGACTTACTCATCTTACGGCCATCCTCTGCACGAACGAGTCCGTGGATCAGTACATCCTTGAATGGCCTTTGTCCAGTGAACTCTAGTCCCTGGAAAATCATCCTTGATACCCAGAAGAAGATGATGTCATAACCCGTAACAAGTGCGTCGGTTGGGTAGTGTCGCTTATAGTCAGCTGCTTCCTCATTCGGCCAGCCCATTGTTGAGAACGGCCATAACGCTGAGCTGAACCAGGTATCAAGAACGTCATTGTCCTGCTGCCAGTTCTCTGGGTCTGCTGGTGGCTCGTGGTCAACATATACCTCGCCTGTTTCTTTATGGTACCAGGCAGGAATTCGGTGACCCCACCATAGCTGACGGGAAATACACCAGTCACGGATGTTTTCCATCCAGCGCATATAAGTGTTTTCGAAGCGCTCAGGTACGAAATTAACCTTCGCTTCTTTGCTCTGAAGGGCGATTGCTTCATCAGCAAGCGGCTGCATTTTAACGAACCATTGAGTTGATAGGTATGGCTCAACTACTGCTCCGCTTCGCTCAGAGTGTCCAACAGAGTGCATGTGCTCTTCAATCTTGAAAAGGACGCCAGCATCCTGAAGGTCCTTGACGATTTGCTTGCGGCACTCGAAACGGTCCATGCCCTGATACTTGCCGGCTTTTGCGTTCATCGAGCCATCTTCGTTCATGACTAGAACTCTTTCAAGATTATGGCGATTGCCGATTTCAAAGTCGTTAGGATCATGTGCAGGAGTGATTTTTACCGCTCCAGAACCAAATTCCATATCGACATAATCGTCACCGACAATCGGGATCTCACGGCCAACGATTGGCAGTGTTACCGTCTTGCCGATCAAATGCTTGTAGCGGTCATCTTCTGGATGAACAGCAACCGCAGTATCACCAAGCATCGTTTCCGGTCTTGTTGTTGCGATTTCAATGTGGCCGCTGCCG
>NZ_JBIQOE010000185.1:0-32492 GCF_047739415.1 Mesobacillus sp.
AAGCGCAAGCGCCTCGTTCAGCCCCGACAAGCGCTGGAGGGCCGACCGGTGAAGTCGTTCTTTGACTTCATTGGGCGGACCGAAGCGTCTCGAGGGGCTAGGCGCTGGAGCTGGATTAAGAAAACTTCATGAAGTTATCCAAAACTCAAAAATTTTATAGTTTCCTTAACTATAAAAAATCAGCCCGTAAAACTGGCTGATTCTGATTTTATTATTGAGTTGTCTGCTGATACAAGAGCGCCTGGGCAATCCCGACAAAGTATTCTGATTCCCGGATAATGTGATCAAGTACCACTTTGGCGGTTGGGTTATTTTTCACCGCCTCGCTTTCAGTTTTAATCTGCTCGCACAATTTGATAAAATTAAGACTTTGCTCCAAATAATACGAGGTCAGCTTCAACACATGCTGGTGCAGCTGGGCTGGTATGTAATTGGCGGACCTCGTCACCGTCTCGATGAATCTTAAAACTTGATGGCGGGTCTCCCCCAATACCTTTTCCCATTCCTTCAGTGCATTCACATATTCCTGTTCCAAATCAGGAGTCAACTCCCTGATCACAACAGTATGCTCCTCCTCCTGGTGCTTCCAAAACTCAGCTTCATCCAATATCCGCAAGGGCATCTGCTGGCCGTAATAAAACTGCATGTTCTCACCCTCCCCAAAACTGTAATCGTTTGAAATGTATGATTTTCTAACCATATATATGCCAGCTGAGAATATGTTAAAGTAGGAGTATGATTTGGGAAAATTGAACTATTAAACGATTGGAGGAGGGCTTATGAGGGAACTTTTTGAGCCAGGTACAGAAAATGTCTTTCAGCTATTTTCCAGTGTTCATCTGTATACACTTGCGGCTTTCCTGCTTATGGTCATCCTGCTCTTTCTGTTTCGTAAAACACTGAGGGATCCTCGTATCAATCGTATTGCACGGGTTGGATTTTTTCTCGTGCTGATCCTATCCGAAATCAGCCTGCAGGCATGGCTGTGGTGGAGCGGCCATTGGAGCTACCAATACTCTCTGCCCCTTCATCTGAGCAGCATCTCACTTATCCTTTCCGCCCTTTTACTTTTAACAAAAAGATACGCATTATTTGAATTCACCTATTTTGTTGGTGTCGGCAGCGCGCTCCAGGCAATGATCACGCCGGACATCAGCCTATACACCTTCCCACACTACCGCTATATTCATTTCTTCATTTCACATGGCGGAACGGTGATTGCCAACTTGTTCATGGTATTTGTCGCAGGATACAGGCCGACAGGGAATTCCATTTGGAAAGCATTCCTTTGGCTGAACGTCTATACACCGATCGTCTTCATCGTCAATTTCCTGATTGAAGGAAACTATATGTACATCTCCGAAAAACCAGTCAATCCTTCGCTCATCGATTATCTCGGCCCATGGCCCTGGTACATTCTTTCGCTGGAAGCCATTGCGCTTGTAACTTTTATCATTTTGTATTTGCCGTTCTGGCTTACCAGAAGGTTGAAAAGTGACAAACAGCAGAATTAACGCAAAAGGAGCTCAGAGATAATTCTCTGAACTCCTCTTTTTTTATCTGCTTGATATGCTTTTCTGTATGAGCAGCATCTCTTCCGACAAGGAATGTATTCTTGATAAGCATCAGGATCACTTATCTCGTTATCCTCATTAAAAGAGCCATTCTGGACAAATACACTTCCATTCGGAACAACTCCTTTAAATTGCTGGTCCTGAACTTGTTGAAACTAGCAAAAAACAAGCAAGTAAATTTGGTGCGGAAATCGTAGAAGATAGTTTCATTCGAAACATCAGGTTACTAATCAAAACTCCCATACTATATCAGCCTCCAGCCACTTTAAGTCAGCCTTTACTGCTGTTGTGAAAACAAATCAATTCACTAAAAAGGATCATCCTTTTCGGATTGACCCATCTTCTATTTTTTTATACAGCTGTCATTTGGAATCATCTATTTATCCATTTCTTTTTATATTTGTTACTTCCCATGTTCCTTCCTGTCTCTATCTTGCGAATCCATTGTATGTCGTTCTTCGGTTCCGGATTTTTCATCATTCATCTCCCTTTCACCTTGAGTTGTAGATGGTGATTGATACTGACTGTGGTCAATTTGTTTTTGTTCCGTTTGATTGCTTTCCACATTTTGTTTGTCAACTTTTTCTTCCCTTATGATAGTGTTTTGACTCGGCTGCTTTTGTTCCATTTCACTACCGGCATGAGTTTCCTTGTCCGGCAAACTGCCATGAAGTTCTTTTTCCTGAACCTGATGATCCGAATTCCATTCTTCCGGCTTTGCTTCCGTTCGATTCGTATGATCAGAATCCGAATTTCCCCAGTTTACTTTATAACTTGTTTCAGGAAAAATTTGTTTTGCAGGTATTTTGTTTTTCACCATATACTCGGCTGCACTGTGTTCCCCATGTAATTGATTTCCGCTGATTTCAACTCCATGTTCTTGTGCATGATTCTTCAGCATATATTCATTCATTGTATAGCCAGACTCTTCAGCTTCCTGCCATTGGTCTTTTGTCGCCGGATTGATTACGATATACCCTGATATTTTTTTTGACTCTAACACCCGGTTAATCAACTCAAATAGTTTTTCCTCATTGATTGCGGGAGTCATAGATTCATCGAGATGGACCAGACTAACCATCACAATTACTTCATCCTGTTCTATATTGCCATCGGGACTGTTCTCTCTTTGTACTAACTCCTGAATAATGGAATAGAGTTCCTTATTATCAAGTTTAATCGAATTGACTATATTCTCGCCCTCTGCATCCAATCCCTTCATCTTTTGTACAATCCCGTTTTCATCCACTTCCAATTGGATGCTCGAATTCATATCCAGGTTTACATAAGCGGCTGCGGATGTTTCGCTGATTTTCCCGTAAAACATGCTTGCAACAAGAAGAAGGATCATGGCGG
This sequence comes from Mesobacillus sp., assembly GCF_047739415.1. Lineage (GTDB taxonomy): Bacteria > Bacillota > Bacilli > Bacillales > Cytobacillaceae > Mesobacillus. Next base: position 2,931 of record NZ_JBIQOE010000185.1, read on the forward strand.
CTGCTGAAATCCATTTTTTATTTGAATGATATATTTTAAAGAACGGCTTTTTGTTATATGCTTGCTTACTCTCTGCTCCTTCTTCTGGCAGATCTATTTCAATCATCTCTCCTGGAGAAGGGGATGATCCCTCAGGAATGGATAGCTTTTGAAATTCACTATTTTCCGTGAATACAATCATTTTCCCTTCATCGTGTTTAATCTTCGATACAAGCACCCTTGTTTTCATATCGACCACTCTCTCTTAAGCTCATTCATCCTTGATCCCTCCGAAATCTTTTATCGATGCAAATTGCCTTTCCGTGATGATAATAATCATTGCAATCAGATACTTTCTTCCTTTCTCGAGGACTTTGCGGCTCACTTTCACCCGTTTCATTACTTCTTTTACAGGTAATTGCTTTTTTGCCTTTAAAGAAGAAAGAATGTCATCCTCATGGCTGATTATCTTTGCTATGTCTAGCAAATTTTCTCTCGTATCACGATGTTTCGGAGAAGCACCTACGAGATCTTCCATTGTTATTCCAAATTCGATCAAGCGTTCCTCAAACTCTGCCAGGGTGGCTGCCATCTCCAGCTGTTCCTGTCTGCGGAGGTGGTCATCTACCGCCTTATCCCTTTCAATTTTACTTACTTCCACTTCTTCTTCATCTTTTCCTCCATCGATCGGAAGGTGATGATGGCGCTCTTCTTTTCGGAAATAATCGATCAATCGTTGCTGAATAATCTTATGGGCAAAAGTTAACAAATTTGCTCCCTTACCAGGTTCATATTTTTCAACTGCTTCATGAAAAGCAATAAGCGCTATACTTAATTCGTCATCCTTATCCCAATAAACATTCCTCTTGCACATCCGTTTCGTTGTTTTGTATATGAAAGGGCGCTGCTGTCGAACCAATTCGCCAAGCGCTGATTGGTTCCCTGCTTGATACTGTTCAACAAGTTCCCGAGTCGCATCCTGCATAGTTATCACTCCACTATATTGTTATCCGTAAATGATTTCAATTTTTGGTAGATTAAAGGTCCAAAAAAAATATTTGTTTAACAGGTTTCCATTATAACAATACCCCACATAGTATACGCAGGGGAAAGTTGAACATTTTGTGATAAAAAAAGAACGTATGCCACAGATAATGACCGATACTGTATTTAGTGTCCTGTCAGCGCATTTATGAAGAAAATACCAAAATATAAATTTTTAAAAACAGTTCTCGCACCCCCTAAATTTAGAACTCCCTTCGGATAACAGAATGTAAGGGTACCCGTTACAAAATCAAATAAATAATGGAGGTCATCCAAATGATTATCCCAGGAAAAATAGCTTCTATTACACTTAGCACAATATTAGGTGTCAGCGGCCTCGGTGTTGCGAGTGCAGCTCTTTCACCAGACAGCCAACAGGAAGGCATAAAAAATCAAACACAGATAGTAAGTACCGATATAAGTAACCCATCCGAGACAAAAACAATGCAAGTTAATGCAAAAACTGTTGTAAACACCGTAAAGGAAATTTCTCCTGAACAAATGCAAAAATTACATGATAATTGGTTAGTCGCAGCTGATTATGGATTGAAAAAAAAGACGGTTGATATTTACGAGAAAATGATCCAAAAGGACCGGCAATCGATGGAAAATGTCACTCGAGAAAAAATGGAGGAACTTGACAGGGGGTGGATGAAGCAAACCAATAGCCTTCATCAAAAGTGGGAAAGGATTGCCAAGAATAGTTCTACAGTAGATTATAGAGATCGATACGAAAAAATGATTGATTTGGATCAGCAAATGATGGAGGGTATAAGACCTGAACATTTCATGCAATTGGATGCAGCTTGGATGAAACAATTGAAGCCGCAACATCAAATGGCTCCATCATCATCTAAACAAGCCGCGACTGTCTCAAATACATCAAAAAATATCGACAAACAAGCAGCATCTGTTTCTAGTCCAGCTAAAAGTATCGAGAAGCAAGCCGTACCTTTTTCTAATTCACAAAAAAACACGGAAAAACAAGCTGCAGCAAACCATTACTCTTCCATGAGTAAGGAAGAAAGCAATCACAATACGGAAGATTCAAGCGTGCATTCCAGCCATGATAAAACAAATAGTAATCATTCCCAAACAGAAACCAATCATCAAGTAAACATGAACGAAAATCACCAAGCAAACCAAAAGCATCAATACAAAGGCCCAAATTACGAGGACCAACAAAACTGTGGTCATAACTAAAATTATGGAATATAAAGAAAATCTCCCCTTACCAGCTTAGTAAGGGGAGATTTCTTTATATTGATCGCTTTTTCAGTAAAGATTGTTGTTAAAAAGGTCGGTATTAAGTGTGCAAGTTCTTTTCTCATAATATGCTAAACAGCTGCAGCAATCAATATAAACAGCCTGTATTCTGTTAATTGGTTTTTTTACTATAGTAATCGGCATCTATTATCGAAGTCAATGCCATACCGCCAAATACCATGACTCCAATCAGAACAAAAAGCTTAAAGTTACTGTCATTCGTTATTTTTCCATACATGCCCATTCAATATCTGCTCCAGCCAATGATCGTTTGGCTTTAAACCTATTTTTTCTAATAAATAAGGCTGTCTATTACGACAGCCTTACCTACATGGGAAAGATTTTTTATAGTAAAGGGGGTGTCCTAGCTCTCTACAATAATAGCTATTTTTCATGCAGATATTATGCACATTTCATTAAAAAAAGTAATAATTACATATTTTGATTTTCTTTTAATGAACTTAAATACTCTTCCTCGAATTTTTCTAAACTGTTTTCAATCTCGTCATTCCTTTGATCTTTTGCCCATGCAAAAAAGATGAAAGCAATAACTCCACCGTAAATGATTTCCTGGATTATTTTCATAAGTGCTCCACCGGCCTGCTGGTCATCCAACGCACCCACCCCAAATAATTGGGTGCTATGTAAATATGAAGTATACAATAGGTCCTTAGAAAAAATAATCAGTGCACAGGCCGGAGTCAGAAGGATGCCCATGCCACATATATAGGCAATTTTATATAACGGTTTTATACTATCCATGCTTTTCACAGGTGATACAATCGGCCACCACATAATAAATGATAATATTAACAAGAAAATAATGGATAGAGTCATATATAACGAGCTCCCCATGATAAAATCAAAAATGAAAGGGACATGGTAGAAAGAAAAAAAGCCATTAAACAACAATAACGCAAGTATCGGTTTTGTCAGAATATGAATGGTTCTTCTCAAAGCCGGCCTTTTCGACAAAAATCCCTCAAGTTCCTTATCAGGTAAACCGTAAAGAATCAACGGAGGAACAGCCAGATAAATGATGGACTGGATGACCATATGAACCGAGAAAAGATAGTCCCCAACAGCATCAACTGGAGAACCCAGGGCAAAAATAAACAATCCCGCACCCGTATAAAAAGATAATTTTTTCTTTTTGGAAACTTGAAAACCAATCGTTTTTTTCTTGTAATTATAATAAAAAATTAGCGCAATCCCAAAGATGATAACAAAAATATTCCAATCAAGGAGCAATTCACTCGCTGATTTATATTCCATATTCATTAAATTACCCCCCTTTTATTGGTTATTTATTCCCTTTTTTATAGGCTTTGTAAAGAAAAAAAACATAAGCGATAAAAAGAACTGCTAAAATAATAATAAGAAACGTAAATACCTTAATCATTTCGCAACCTCCCTTACATGCATAAATGTTCATGTATAAGCTAAACTTATCAGCAGATAATTTCAATAGTTTTGAAAAACGTAATTAAAATTAAAAACAAATTTATCAATGAATAGCTTTTAATACAATCCTTGCTGGTTGCTAGTCTGCCTCTATAAGGAGATAACAGTCGATTCCAATTCATTTAACGCCCTAATTTCTTTTGGATTATTTATCACACCATTAGACCGCTTGTTCAAGGTTGAATCGCTTTTCTGTTTTTCAAAAATAATATTGCCTTGTTGATAGTCTACGAATAATGTGGTGCCTTTCTTTTTTCAATATGTTGGTTATTTCTTTAGGAATTAAGACTTGTCCGTTTTCATATAATTTTTTTCAAATGTTCGATAAAACATTTTGCATTTATTGACGGGAAAATGGTCCATTTATAATAAAAACAACCCGCGAGACTTTTCTCTGCGGCTGAAAGCCTTTGGTACTTGTGAATGGATCAATGTATTCCTCATCGTTAATAGCTCTGCGACTATAACATCTTGTTGTATTTGATTTTAACATATGTACGTGGTGTTTACAGGCGGTTGCTCAATTTTTCTACACCTTTTCTTTCACATGATGTGCTGAGTATTTCCCCAATATCTTTTTTAATCTTCCCATAAATGATCTGTCTCCTATACTTTGGGGCAAATACAATTTGATACTTACAATTCCAGGTAGTGTGTGCTCAAACTGTTATTTTCTTTAGACATAGGACTTCCTCCGGGCTAATATCTTTGGTTGGCGAACCAAAAAATATTTTAGCACCATAGGGAAGATTTTTTAATACTCTGAAATCTTTTTGGAACCCCGGGAATAGCCCGGGGTTTTCATTTTCTTAAGGCTCTGTTAAACTTGGCTGTTGATTTTCGTTCCAGGCGCTTCGCTTTCCGCGGGCAGTCGGGGAGCCTCCTCGGCGCTTTATGCGCCTGCGGGGTCTCCCCATGACTTGCTCATCCCGCAGGAGTCTACGCGCCTTCCACTACAATCAACAGGGCTTTAAAACAACATCGATCTATAACAGAGCCTTTCTTAAAAAAGCCTGCCCAAGATATTTGGACAGGGAGCAATGGTGCATATTAAGAAATCAACCTAACTGTTGCTCAGTAACCCCTTCAAATCCTTGTCCTTTATAACCAAGCCAGCGTCTTTCAATTCTTTTTGCATAACTTCTTGAGCTTTTGTCTGATCAATTTTTGAAAGCTTCACTTGATATTCAAGTTCGGACTTCATTTCATCAAAGGACTTTTTCTTCTTTTTATCCGTTAATTCAATGATATGATAACCAAATGAGGATTTTACAGGATCACTCACCTCGTTAACTTCTAGTGAATACGCAGCTTTCTCAAATTCTGGATCCATCTTTCCTGTTCCGAACCAGCCAAGATCTCCGCCCTTATCAGCAGAAGCTTTGTCCGTAGAATACTCTTTAGCTAAAATTTCGAATTTATTGCCGTTAGAAAGCTTACTCTTAACTTCCTTGGCAGTCTTCTCATCTTTCACAAGAATATGTCTAGCCTTAACTTCAGGCTTGTATGCATCATAGCTTTCTTTCAGTTCCTGATCAGTCACCTTGACGTCTTTTATTAAGGCTTTTTCCATCAAGAGTTGGCTTTTAATTACTTTTTTTAATTCGTTCTCATCTTTAATATTATTTTGTGCAAGGACCATTTCGAAGTTTTCACCTGTTTGATCTTTGATTTCCTTTACCTTTTTATTTACTTCTTCATCAGATACTTCGTACTTTTTTGCAAGCACTTTTTCATACACAAGTTCTTGTAATTCTTGTTCTCCGTACTTTTCTTTCATTGCCTTATAAAGATCTTCCTTGGAAATATCCCCTGCTTTGGTTTCGGCAACAACTTCCGAATTTGTGTTCCCTGACGAACAAGCACTTAACCCTGTTATACTAGCTGCTAACGAAAGCGCAATAACGATTTTTTTCACATTAACACTCCTAATTACTGTAACGTATTAAATACCAAAAAAGTATTTTAACTAAATGCATATATGCTCATATAGACATTATGTTACACTGTTGTGGAAAGGTCAAGTTTTTTTGGATTTTCATGTATTTCCCGTAAAACATTATACATAAAAACCAATAGAATAATCCTTAAGTTTTTTGAGGAGGGAATGTGGTGATATCAACCATTACAGCAGGTATAGCACCTGGCGTGGCATTATTGAGCTATTTTTATTTAAAAGACAAATATGAGGCGGAGCCCTTATCATTAGTTGCGAAAGTTTTCTTTCTTGGGGCCCTGCTTGTTTTTCCAATCATGTTCATTCATTATGTTTTAACTGCTGAGAACATCATTTCAGGACCGATATTCGAATCTTTTCTATCAGTCGGGTTATTGGAGGAGTTTTTTAAATGGTTCATAGTTTATTATGCCGTATACCGACACCAGGAATTTAATGAACCATATGACGGCATCATCTATAGTACAGCTGTATCATTAGGATTCGCGTCTGCTGAGAATATTTTGTATCTTTTGGCAAACGGAGTAGAGTTTGCCTTGAGCCGAGCACTACTGCCGGTATCAAGCCATGCTTTGTTCGGTGTGATGATGGGATATTATATAGGAAAAGCTAAGTTCACGAAGGATTTTCGCCACTGGTTATTATTCCTTTCCTTACTTTTGCCAACCATACTGCATGGAGGGTACACATTTATCCTGCTTACTATCACTAACTGGATTTTACCTATAATTTTATATATGGTAATTCTATGGTCAATCGGAATCAGGAAGACAATACAGGCACACCACCTCACTGACCAGTTTAAAAAAAATAGTACACTTGATGAAAATCCTCTTATTAGTAAATAAAAGGGGATTTTTTTGTTATTCTTGCAGTTTCCACAATTTGTAAATAAACCAGTATAAGAACCTTGCCAATTCAGAATATAAATGGAGGATTCACCTGATCCCTCCTAAGGGTGTTTATTAAGTTTTAATCTTATAGCTAAAGGGAAAAAAACAACAGACTATAATTGAGCACACCATATACCAAAAAACAAAAATAAATTTTGATTACTCGAAAAATAGTTGACAATTATGTGAATATTTTGAATAATATAGCAAAAAAGAGGTGAGCCAAAATGAAACAAAGCAATATGCTTAATATTGTGAAAATTGTCGGCATTTTAGTCTTGACCATTGGGAGCATAATATTTTCATTAGGTTTTATTGGAAGTGGTTCCGAAAACGTCACTGCTATAGGGATCGGAACCATCGTGGGTGGTGTCTTCATATTTCTCATGGGGTTGTTTCTTGTCATATATGAAAACGTGTTAAATAAAAGAAATAACTAGCAAAATTCAAATAATTGCAGGATTCAAATAAGAGCGCCGATATGGATGCCCTTTTCATTACATTCAATAATCCCACAGAAGGATGAGCAATGAGCCAAAATATACTTTCCTAATGTGAAACAAGAGGGTGTCAGCTGACACCCTCTAAAGAAAACACAGAGTATTATTAATAACCCCAAATCATTGTTATTAAAGTCCCAAAAATACTGGCTATAACGATAAAAACTCCAAAATACACTGTCGTGTAAATAGCCTTTTTATCGCTAGTTTCACCAGCGTGCATAAAAACAACCAGCTGAAGAAGTGCCTGTGTAAATGCTGTTATAACTAAAATTGTTATGCCAGCTCCGTTTGACATATCAATAAAGTAAACTGCAAGAGCAGCTACAGTAAGGAGCAGTGAAAATACAAAGCCCAATACTTGCTTAGCGGGAAATAATTCCTTCATATTTACATCATTCCTTTCAAGTAGATGAAGCTGAAAATAAAGATCCAAACTACGTCTAGGAAATGCCAGTAAAGAGAGAAGATAAACGCTTTATTGGTTGTTTTCGGAGTCAACCCATGTTTTCTAACCTGCATTATGATGAATAATCCCCAAAAGAACCCTACGGAAACGTGTGCCCCATGAGTCCCCAATATCAGGAATACGATGGAAGAAAAACCACTTGTTTGGAGGGTAAACCCTTCATGCACATATTGAGTAAATTCATAGATCTCGAATCCTAAAAACCCTAAACCAAGAATAAGTGTGAGGGCAAAAAAGTTGATCATCGCGGTCTTTCTGCCCAGCCTCATGGCATGAACGCCTAATCCAATTGTAAAACTGCTTGTTAATAGTAATAACGTTTGGATTATCAGTGTGCTAATTACAAAAACTTCGCTTCCTGATGGACCATTCCCGGTACCATTAACCAATACAAAATAAGAAGCAAAAAGTGTTCCAAAAAGCGCAATTTCGGCCCCAAGGAATACCCAGAACCCAAAAATATTCAAACGATTTTGCTCGGTACTATATTCAAGAGGTTGCGAGTGATCTATTTTCATTTTATAGCACCTCCCAATTTTTCTTCTGTCTCTTCAATTTCTTTTATCGAGATATGACGGCCGTCATCTTTCTCAAATGACCGGTAGGCCATAGTAGCAAAAATACCTAGTGTTGCAAGGATACCAACTGTCCACATACCAAATATGAACGCAAAACCCCATACGAAGAATATCGCTCCCATTATTATCGGCAGACCACTGTTGTTTGGCATATGAATTTCTTCATATTTGCCCTTAAATAACTCCATACCCTTCTTCTTATAATCCCAGAATGCTTCACTGGAATTAACTTGAGGCGTTATAGCAAAGTTATATTCTGGTACCGGACTATGGGTTGCCCATTCTAAAGAGCGTGCATCCCATGGATCGGAACCAATATTTCTTGGTGCGTACCGGAAACTATAATAGATGTTATATACAATTAAAACAAAGCCTGCTGCTAACATCAGTGCTCCGCCAAACGAAATCATATTCCATATTCCAAATCCGGTTGATTCTGAATAAGTATACATACGGCGCGCTTGACCGTCTAAACCAGAAATAAACATCGGGAAGAAAGTTACGATAACGCCGATTGCAATAAACCAGAACGCCCATTTCCCAATTCTTTCGTTTAGCATGAAACCAAAGATTTTTGGCCACCAATAGGTCATTCCGGCAATCATCGCAAAGACTACACCAGGAATTATCACTAAGTGGAAGTGAGCGACCAAGAACATGGTATTCGTATATTGATAGTCAGCTACAGCCATGCCCAGCATAACTCCTGTGACTCCTCCGATTGTAAAAATCGGAATAAATCCTAGTGAATACAACATAGGGACGGTGAAAGTAATTTTCCCTTTTCGAAGTGTGAACAACCAGTTGAATATTTTTATTCCGGTTGGAACAGCAATCGCCATTGTTGTAATCGAGAAAATACTGTTGACTAACGCCCCTTGACCCATTGAATAGAAATGGTGAACCCAAACTAAAAATGAAAGTGCAGATATTGCTACTATCGAAATAACCATTGACTTGTATCCATACAGATTACGGCGTGCAAAAGTCGGGATTATTTCACTATAAATACCGAAGGCTGGCAAAATTAAGATATACACTTCAGGGTGGCCCCACATCCAGAATAGGTTCGCCCAAAGCATATCAACCCCGCCATCAGCGGTTGTAAAGAATTTTGTCGCAAATAGCCTATCCATCGAACCCATTGTAACGGCGACAGTTAACATCGGGAACGCAAAAACAATAATTAAATTAGTAATTAAGGCAGTCCATGTGAACATTGGCATGTTCATTAATTTCATACCAGGCGCTCTCATTTTAAAAATGGTCGTGATGAAATTAATACCAGTTATTAATGTTCCAATACCTGAAATCTGAAGCGCAAACATATAATAATTTGTTCCTACAGACTGACTATAGTCATTATTTGCAAGCGGAAAATAAGACGACCAACCTGAATCAGGGGACCCCCCGATTACAAATGAGATGTTAAATAGCATGGCCCCTGCAAAGTACAACCAAAAACTTAGTGCGTTCAAACGGGGAAATGCGACGTCGCGAGCACCAATTTGTAAAGGGACCACGAAATTCATCAAGGCCGTGACAAAAGCCATAGCCATGAAAATTATCATGACAACCCCGTGTGTAGTGAAGATTTCATTATACTCCTGTGCACCCAACAATGTGTTATCAGGAACAGAAGTTTGTGCACGCATCATAAGAGCATCCACACCGCCACGGAATAGCATCAGCAAGGCAGATATTAGGTACATCAGCGCAATTCGTTTATGGTCAACCGTTGTTAACCATTCACGCCATAAGTAACCCCACTTTTTAAAATAAGTTACACCAACTAAGATTGCAATGAGAGTAAGTACAATGGCAACCATTGAAGCATATATTGTCGGACCGGGATTAGGCACGGCAAACCGATCAAAATAATCCATTCCCTATTCCTCCTTTCGGAAAGTATAATGCTGGTAAAATAAACTTTAACTCTTACTCCTCTTTGCTGTTCATGTCACTCATATCTTCCATATCAGATTTGTCACCCTGACCATGATGACCTTCTGGAGCCGGTGCGAAGTCCAAGTGAGTTCCAGTGAATGTCAATTGACCCAAACGACCAGGTTTTAATAACTCATTGAATTTCTTCTCTGTTAAAGGTTCAGCAGTTGCTTTGATTTCATCTACCCACTGCTCGTATTCATCTTGAGACAATGCCTGGACATTGAAGGTCTGCTCAGCAAAACCTTCACCGCTAAAGGATGCGTTTCTTCCCGAATACTCCCCAGGAAAATCAGCTGCTAAGGTTAATTTGTTAACCATGCCTTCCATTGCGTATTTTTGCCCCCCAAGTTGTGGAACCCAAAAACTGGCCATTGGTCCATATGCGTACAGCCTGAATTCAACTGGTCTGTTTGTAGGAATAAACACATAATTAACTGTTTCAATATCTTCTTCTGGATAACTAAAATTCCACTTCCAATTTGAAGCAGTAGCATATATTACTAACGGTTCTTTCTCGTATTCATCTGCAATTGCCTCAACACCGTATGTGCCTTTCACCGTAACAACTGAAAGAAAAGCGACAATGATAATAGGGATAGCAGTCCATATGAGTTCAAGTTTTACACTACCTTCAATATGCGGTGGTTCATAGTCTTTCCTTTGTTTAGAAGCACGGTATTTCCACACCATAACGGCAAAAAGCACCATCACAGTAACAACAACAACAGCCATCGTCCAAACAGAAATCATGATTATATCGGCTTGAATCTTACTTACAGGCCCCTTAGGATCCAATACCATTAAAGGCTCACAACCTGTTAACACTGTGACAATAATGAAAAAACCTGTTAACAGTGACCATTTCAGTTTCATAGAGGTACCCCTTTCTAATTAAAGATATTGTTTCTGAATTATTCATTCTATATTATTCTAGTAACATATATTCAAGAATGCAATAACTTGTGATGTTTGTCACAAAAGGTTCACAAACTGTTCATATAGTTATCTTGATTTATGACAATTTAGTGAAGGTTTTATTTTACAATTAGTAAATAACCTCATCATCAAAATCTCTATGGATACTAATTTCATAAGGTTTTAATGAGACTCTTACACACATTAAATTACCTCCTAAAGGTACACGAGATCTCACATTTACGTCACATACTCATCACATTCACGAAAATATGTGAAACATCCATATCCTTTAGAAACATTAGTCACCACGGACAAAGGATAGCTTTTTTCGCAAATATGGTTATGTATACGCTGAATTTCACTACTGTTATTTGTGTCCTGCCGGTTTTGTCGTTTCGACCACTACTATTGAAATGTTGCCTTTTTCTCAGTAGCGTTGCACAAAAGTTTTGGTGATTAAGTCAAATGGAAAATTTGTCAGTATTATTGGGTCAAGAATAGATGATTGAATATTATGACATAAACCATTCCCGAGAAAAGAAATAAGGATAAAGCGACTTCAATGAAAGTGTCGCTTTATCCTTATTTTTTCATTTGTTTATGGTCAATTATTATTCTCTAAATTCCTCTGCTTTTCATGTCCATCAATATTTCTTTAAATACTTGTTCACGCTCATAACTTTTCTCCCTGGAGATGCTCTTGAAGGAGGCTTAAGTAATTACTCCTTTAATTCATGACATGGTCATGTATTCAAGTAATATCATCAATCTTATAATCACCCTTACACCCTGGTCAACGGGGAATGTCATGAGAATAGTCTTCGAGCTATTGTGAGAATCTGATATTCATGTTATCTTTTTATATGATTATATGCACATACACAATAGGATTGGATGATTGACAAATGCGAAACAGGTTTCAAAAATTCACGATTGCTGCTACTATTCTAGCCCTTATACTTGGAAATTTGGTGGTTGCAACGAACTCAGGTGACGCTTGCGGATCCGACTGGCCAAAATGCAACGGTAAGTTAATTCCTGATTTTTCAAGCATTAAAGTGCTAATTGAATATTCACACAGGCTTTTTACTACTTCTCTAGGTTTCGTCATTCTTATTAACGCAATCCTCGTATGGAAAAAGCTTAGAATATCAAACGCGAAATCGATTTGGCCGATTTTAACAATCGTTCTGCTGCTTGTTCAATCATTGGTTGGGGGTCTTAATGTTTTATTGGGAACTCCGGTAGGATTCACAACACTTGATGTGACTGTAAGTCTTTTTCTGCTGGTTTCCGTAATTTATACTCATAACATTCTTGAACCTTCACTTATAGGCAAAAAAAGTGAACTGCTCCAAAAAAGTGCTCTTGCTTTATTAGTATTTATCTTTGTTGAAACAATCATTGGAGCTGTTTTCAAGCACTTTCGAATCAGCAAAATGCTTATTTCAGATGAAGGCGGAATTTCATATATCATATATTCAATCCATGGATTACTAGGAATAGCAGCGATTTTAGCATCATCTTATATTTTGTTCTGGTCCTTAAGAAATAAAACGTTCAGGCTGCTGTCTGTTGGTCTGACTGTCTTTCTATTATTAGCAGGAGTGTACGGGTTTATTTCCAAGGCTAGTTCACTCGCTCCTATCTATTCTTCATTCCATATGATCTTTACGATTCTTTCCATTTTAGCTGCTAGCTTCCTGGCAGCCGAACGAAAAGGTTTTGGGGAAATAACTTCATCAAATTATTAGCAAATAATCTAGAAAGCAGTTTACCGTAAGAGCTATTGGAAAACTGCTTTTTACTCTGTCTATCTATTCAATGTTCCAAAGGCATTAGGGCGAGCAATATATAAATCAGCATTGCTCCCAGAAGCAATACCAAAGCAGCTTTCAATCTCGGCAGCTTTTTATAATTTTTCCAGATACTCTCATAGAATGTAATATAACTTAGTGTACCGATCGCAATTCCGTTTAACATGGTTGGCAGCTTAACTGTTGATGGCTGCATGCTGGCCCCAATTATGGAGGAAAAGCCCACTGTGATGGATAAGGCTATACAGAGACCAGTAAAAAAAACTGCTTTTCCTCTTGAGTTTATAAGTACACCCATCAAGATGAATCCTTCCGGAATATGATGAAAAAATGCTGCAGCAAGGAATATCGACGGATTCAGCAATTGCTGTTGAAGATTTAGTCCGAGTGCTAATCCTGTTGGTATGCTATGGACAAGCAGAGCAAAAAAGGGCAAAAATATCATCCACTTGCCTACTTGAGTATGCGGAGCTTTTCTGTGAATAAAAATATCTAAGGTGATCATTATATAAACTCCCAAAAAGATGCCTGCAGCAACACCAATAAAACTTAGCTCCCTGAATGCTTCGGGAAGTAATTCGAAACAAATAAGACCAACTAGAAGCCCACCAGAAAAGATGTGAATATATCCCCCTTTTTTAACCTTCCCCGGCAATATGGCTGCAACACACCCTCCAATAGTCGTTCCCAGGAAAACAATAAAGAATAGATTGGCTACTCCTCCATAAATCATTCCTCATCAATAGCCTCCGTCCATCACATATGGTTTGTACAATTTATATTCACTAGAGGTCCTGTTATAAATAAGAAGAATTCCTCTAAGGAAGGTGAAGAAATGCAGCAACTAAAGTAAATTATGAATGCTTATTAATATATATGAGCACTTATTCATAATAGAAGATGTTAATCTTAGAGATTTAACATTTGGAAATGGTTTTTAATGAGGAATAATTTTAAATAAGGCAATCTATACAAGGAATTTTTACTTTTAGTATACGTCCATGCATCAGCATTCATAAACGATTCAAAGCTCTTTCCGAACTGGATTTGCATTAAAAGTCCTAAAACCCAGAATTATTGGAACCCGCTTTTGATCTCTCTTAATTGCAGCTATAAAAAAGCCTTCCGGCATTCCGGAAGACTTTTTTCCAATGTTCATTTAATTACAGCCACCATGGGGATTAGGACACTTTTTCAACCTGAATTGTAACATGGTCAATTCCAAATTTATCATGAAGAATGGACTGGGATTGTTTCAGAATTTCATCATGACTTCCCTCTTCTGAAATGGCTAGGTGACAGCTAAGCAAAGGTAATAATGTAAATGAAAGGATTAAACTCTAATGATTAAATAATCACCACTTTTCATTTGAACTACATCAGCTTTCATGGCTTTGGCAACATCCTGAGCCATTAGTTTCTGCTGCTCTACATTCTCAGCAAACAGGGTAAGCTGTTTCCCTCCCAGTATCCTTTCCTTATGTAAAGTGACAATAGACAATATCTCATAACCTGGTCTCTCGGTAGATTCTCTTCCCATTGTCTACTCCTTTCCGACAAGATTAGTTTTCATAACTGTATGGCTTTTTTTGACGCTTTCAAGTAATGGAGTTTTTTTAACAGCTTCAATCAGCTTATCCTTGTCTTTAATGATAGGAACAAGTGTAATTACAATCTTTCCTTTTTTGTATTCCTTCCTTGTAAAATGATATCTCTTAACTCCCAAAACTCTCGTAGCTTCAAAAAGCGCAGCCTGTCTTTGCCCAAAGTTATCCAAAGCGATCCGGAAATGTTCCTCATGAGGATAAATCACCACAGCCAATCCTTCATTGCTAAACATCTTAGCAGCATTTTCCGATCCTAACTGGTTGGTCACATAAATTCCATCCACGAACAGTTCCGAGCCTTTTACCTCAATTTTGCCTTCTTCTACTTCAGCAATATCACCTATTGTTTTTCCTTTAGAAAATCTTTTTAAGAAGTAAACTACTACAGCACCCACAATAGTCCCCGAAATGATATTAATTAATTTCGACTCACTATCCACAATTTGAATCGTGAGGGCTGTCATAAAAGAAACAATTAAAGCAAAGTAATTTCTTGCTTCAAATGTCTTGGCAATCCCGTCGATATATGCTTCTCCACGGTAAGCATATTCCGTGTTTTCGATATCTTTCAAACTGTCTCTTTCAGATTTTCGCACATCCCGAAACTGTTGGATGGCAAGGGTCAAAAATGTCACTGCTACAAAGTTCTTAGTCATTAAGGCCGGGATAGCAACTGCACCAAGGGAAGCAGCAACAAACCCAGTAACC
Organism: Mesobacillus sp.; assembly: GCF_047739415.1. Lineage (GTDB taxonomy): Bacteria > Bacillota > Bacilli > Bacillales > Cytobacillaceae > Mesobacillus. Next base: position 18,081 of record NZ_JBIQOE010000185.1, read on the forward strand.
AAATGGATCAAATAGCCATTTGGATAGCTAGGATACTGTCTAAAATCTTCCTTTATCGTCAGAATCCTAGCCAATGTTCCGACGGAAACAGCTGTAATAATCATAACAATATGCTCAGATGATATAATTCCCTCTTTCATGGCAACCTCCTTCATTCTTCAGTATTCATTCCCAATTATTAATGGGAAAATACTTAAGATGACAAGATAGCATTCTTGGGTGATTAGTTGATAAAGCACTGTGGCATAAGAGCATGTAAACAAACTTTCCAGAGCTCTCATTGGTGACCGATAAAGCGAATTTATTGAAAAGCGGGGCTCCAAATACGGCATAGTCTACATTCTCCTCCCTCTTTCACAAAAAAAAGGCCAGTGGCATTTCACTGGTCCCTAATGAGAATACTCCTCTTTTTCCTTATGCGCAAAATTCCTTCCTTCGAGCTGAAGGGTAGCATGCTTTACTTTAAACCTTTCTTTTAAGATGTTTGTTGCTATGTTCAGCAGGTCATCGCGATTAACTTTTGGCTCAACAACGAGGTGGCCGCTTAATGTAGGCTGCTCGGAAGTGATCGACCAGATATGAAGATCATGGACTTCTTCCACACCATTCAGTTCTTCGAGTTTCATTTTCACCTCTTCTACATTAATGTTCGAAGGAGATCCTTCAAGCAAAATATGAATTGACTCTTTTGTCACTCTCCACCCACTTACCAGCACCAGAATAGAAACTACAATACTGGCAATCGGATCGGCCAGATTCCAATTAAAGAACAAAATCAGCAAACCGGCGACTATTGCTCCAACAGAACCCAGCATATCCCCAAGAACGTGCAAAAACGCGCTCCGGAGATTAAGGTTTTCTTTCGTGTCCCCCTTTTGGAGAATCCAGGCTGCAACTATATTGACTATTAATCCAGCTACAGCAATATATAGCATGCTGGTACTCACTTCCGGAGGCTCGGAAAACCGGTTGAAGGCTTCCCAAAAAACATAAATGGATATTCCTAGTAAAGTTATCCCATTTAAAAACGCTACCAGTATTTCTACCCTTTTGTAACCATAGGTTTTGGCAACTGTAGCTGCTTTCTCGCCGATTTTAATCGCCAGCAAACTTAACCCCAGCGAAACCGCATCACTTAACATATGTCCAGCGTCACTGATCAGCGCAAGACTATTTGTCCAAATTCCGCCTATTAGCTCAACTATCATGAAACCAAAAATTAAAATAAAGCTGATCAAGAGTAACTTTTTGTTGCTGCTGGTTTCATGGTTATGTCCTTGACCCATTCGTACACCTCCCCTTAACGTTTAATTAAGTTTTCTTATCCTTTATCCTGTATTGGGGAGTTTAAAACTAGCTCGTCGGCCCGTCTCATATTTTGGAAATTAACTGTCACAAAAATAGAAAACATGTGGTTCACTCCCGGATCGACCAGGAATTAGATCATGCAATGGGCACGTAGAGTCTATATTACTTGAATAAGCAAAACTTACAGTCCCATTCTCACTATGATAAAATGATTTGAGCATTCAATTAATTTAGTTAAAGGTAGTGATATACCAATGAGTTTATTTGAAAAACTATATACTTTTATTATCTTTTTAGCAGTAATGATTGGCATAGGGATAGGACAGGTGGAACTTATAAGAGCAAATGCGGAGAGCTTTATTCTTCCTATATTAGTAGCAATGCTTTATATTACGTTCTTGCAAATCCCTATTGAGGATATCAGCAATGCTTTTAAAAATATCAAGTTTACTTATACTTCAGTCATGATCAACTTTGTCTGGACGCCTATCCTGGCATGGCTGCTGGCAATGGTGTTTTTAGGTGATAAGCCCGCTTTGTATATTGGATTTATAATGCTCATGGTTACCCCATGCACTGACTGGTACTTAATCTTTACAGGAATAGCAAAGGGAAATATTGCGTTATCAGCAGCAATCTTACCTTTAAACTTAATCTTGCAAGTCATTTTGCTGCCATTTTATCTTCTCATTTTTGGCGGAACAACAGGGGTTATAGAGTTCTCATTTCTAGTGGAAAGTATCTTAATTGTGTTGTTCATCCCATTAGTTTTAGCTTATCTTACAAAAATGGTCTTGAGAAATAGACAAGAGTTAAGAGAAAATCTTTTATCCAGATTCAGCGTGTTACCGATCATTCTTTTAAGCCTTGCAATTGTCGCGATGTTTGCTTCGCAAGGTCAATTACTGCTTAATAATTTAGATTTAATGTGGCAAATTTCCATCCCCATTCTATTATTTTTCCTAATCAATTTCTTTGTTGGTCAAAAGGCTGGACAACTTATGAAGTTCCCGAACTCCGACAGAACAAGCTTAAGCCTGACTACTTTAGCAAGGAATTCACCCATTGCTTTAGCCATTGCGATGACCGCATTCCCCGACCAGCCATTAATCGCTTTAACATTGGTGATCGGCCCATTATTGGAATTGCCTATCCTGGCAATCATTACCCAGATTTTATTATTTATTTCAAGAAAGCACACATCATGAAAATAAGGATGTGTGCTTTACTACTTGTTGTGATACCTTATTTATCTTTTAAAAAACATCATTTCTCAGCTGAAAGTTCCTGTTCTGTTACCCATTTATGATTTTTCACAACGTCTCCTCCTCTCGTTGGAGTGAAACAAAATAGAAAGCAAGGTTTACATTTTTATAATTCGGTTAAACAAAATATACACCCAAAAAATGAGGAGGGATAGATATGGCTAAAATTGCAGTTGAAGAGCCGCTTACTGATATTAAACAAGCTTTAGAGGAAAAGGACATATTGTAGAAATGTTTAAAAACGAAGAAAACCTACCTTCCTGCGACTGCTGTGTAGCAAGAGGGACAGAAGATTTAGCTGATAACCAGTTAAATGATGTACCAGTTGTGGATGCCACAGCTCGTACTGTAAACGATGTGGTTTCTAAAGTTGAGAACATTGTAAAGTAAATCAATTAAGTACTTGCTATAATTCAAGAATTGATAAAGAAGCTCGGAATGTTCCGAGCTTTTTTCTGTACAAGCGCCAAATATTTGTTGCAATAGCCAGCAATTACATTGCAGCCATCTTTCTGCATTCTTCCGCACCCATGCGGCAGATTTCAGCACATTGCGCCCAGGCTTGCAGTGCATTTTCGGTGTAAGTTTGATGCGCTGTCAATAAGCAAGAAATTAATAAATGAACTTGAAGAAGAATAGCATAAAAAAACCGCTTACCTCGATGACAATAAGCCCCTTCCTTAAGAAGGATCGGAGTGTTATACTGCCTTCGACTGAATACTTGATTCCATTTTCAATCAGATTATAAAAAACCTGCTCCATTCTGTGGACATCTCCATATAGGCTTGGAAGGTTCTTGTCCAGTATCATGCTAATTTCAAGGCCGGGTACCGAGCAGAAAACACAGGTGGATACAATCGTGTCGAAGGTGTGGTCCGAAAAGGGTAGCTCCTGGATATCCGCCTCTATGATTTCAATGTTATAAGGCACATTGAGTCTGGACACCTTCTGTTTTGCATATTTCAGCATTTCGCTGCTGAAGTCCACTCCAGTTAAGGACTCGATGCTGCCTGGGTAGGAATTGAGGTTCGCCCCTGTCCCGCCCCCTGCTTCCAGCACTGTCCCGAAAGCGAGGTTCAGTAAGTCCCGCCTCCACTCTTCCCGGATCATCCTGTCCATACTGTCATAAATTTTTGAGACTCGGTTTTATCTTTTTTTTATTTTTCCATTCAACTTTTGATCCAATATAATCCATCCTCTCTGATTATTATTCTGTTTATTTATATATCCTATAATAACTACGACTTATGCATAAATGATGAAACTATGCATTTCTAGGTGATGTAAAAACCACCGCACCCAACTCAATCAGCAGAGAATGCATGACGTTTTTCCCCTCAGTTTATTCCGGAGGATTTTTTTCTTCATTTGCCTGCATATTTTCTCCTCATTTATTCGTTATCATAGGTTATTGAAACTCCCAGAGTAATTACCCTTAAATGGAGTGAGAGTCATGCTGACCAGGAAGCTTTATAATAACGGCCAAATTATCATACCAAAAAAAGTGACAAAATTACTGGGTATCGAAGATGGTTACGTGCTTTCTATATATCACATTAAAGACACCATCGTGATTGAAAAAGATCACAAAGATAAATACTTAAATCAGGCAACGCTATACAACGGCAACTTAACGATACCAAGTGAACTACGTAAATTGCTAAAAATGGATGGGGAAGCGCTCCTCGAAATGGAAGTGTGCACAAACAGAAATAAAATCTATCTTAAAAAAATCGCCTAGCCAGTCTAAAAGGTTAATAAAAAGACACTTAAAGGAAGTTGACTCATGTTTATATCTCGAAAGACAAGAGATTGTAATTTTCATATTTTTCATCATGTATATAGTTGGACAGGGATTAAAGAAGCACAAAATCCAAAATGCGGACACGTTATAGATTGGATAAAGGTTTTTGGGAATTGAACTCCAATATTATTCATCCAATTCCCTGTGGTATAGAGTTTAAAGTAGAAGCGTCCGAAATTTCAGTAGGGGTTTGTACAGGTAAGATGAAGATAGTTTTTCCTTTTTTCTTGCTTCTCTAGCCGCATCCTGAGTGCAGGAAGGCATCACTCTCATCAATAATGCACATACCGGTTTCCGCTGGTATGCTTCAACTTCAATCTCGGCCCACCCGGGGAAGGTTTTACTATTTATCTACAAAGGGACAAGTGCATAAAAACATTAAAAAGCACACATCGATATTATATATGATGTGTGCTCCATTTAAGATTTGTCAGCCTGGTTCCTTTAAAAGAAAAATCATACCTAAGAATTCTTCTTCTCCCTTCCAATCAGTCAAATACTTGTCATTTTTTGTGGCTAGCTTTAAATTATTAATCTCTAACCCTGGCCTTTCTTATCAAAAAATAGCCAAATACATAATATATAAATGCAGACCCAAGTATAAATAGTCTGTACTCAAGCAATTGACCTTTCCCTGCATAATATTCTCCATCAATAACGGATGTAAGGAACATCCCCCCGAAAACAACCAATCCGATGATAAAAAACACTTTCTTGCTGCTGAAGGGTTGGTACTCTTTTGGCATTTTTCATCCTCCTATCCATTCATTATAATTAATGAAAAAAAGCTTGGTATTAAGGCAAATTTGAAATACGCAACCATTTCTACAAATACTGTACCTTGGAGGATTAAGTCCTCAACAATTAAACTCCTCTGTACCCTAGTACTTATAGTGATGTATTTTTACGCATTAATTATATACCATTTATAGTATGGAACCAAAACAGAGTAAGAAAGGCCATCGTATAAGTACGACGGCCTTTCTTACTTGGGTAGGGACTTATATTAAAAGGGGGTTTGGTGTCCTAGCTATTTTAGAATAATATATGATTTTGCAGAAATTATGCACAAGGCATTACGAATATATTACATTTTTTTATTCACAATTCCCTCAAATTATTCAAATATTGTTCTTCATACTCTTCTAGTTTGTTTTCCAATTCATCATTCTTTTGATCCTTTGACCAGGCAAAGAAGATGAAGCCAATGACTGTACCATATATGATTTCCTGGATGAATTTCATGAGGGCGCCACCTGCTTGCTGGTCGTCTAATGGGCCAATTCCAAATAATTGCGGTGCTTGCATATAAGAAGTATATAGCAGGTCTTTTGAGAAAATGAGTAGCGCACATGCCGGAGTGAGCAGGATGCCCATCACGCATATATAGGCTATTTTATATAACGGCTTCATCGTTCCCTTGAATTCCGCCGGAGAGACGACTGGCCACCACATAATTAGGGCCAGGACAAATAAAACAAAGGTCGATAAACCCATGAAAAAGGAGTTGGTCATTAAATAATCAAAAATAAATGGAACATGGTAAAAAGAAAAAATTCCATTAAAAAGCAAAACCGCAATTACGGGTTTGGTTAAGAATCGTATTGATCTTAGTAATACACCAACCCTGTTCAAAACTTCTCCCAGTTTTCTTTTTGGAAGACCATAAAGCAATAACGGCGGAACTGCTAGGTAAATGATCGATTGGATGACCATATGGACAGAAAAAAGATAATGGCCAATACTATATACAGGAGTCCCCATTGCTATAGCAAAAAAGGCTAATCCAGTGTAGAATGAGCCTTTTTGCTTTTGCGTTAACTCCATTTTAATAGCTTGTTGTTTCCGTTGATAGTAAATTCCAACAGCAAGGCACCCAAGCAAAAGCAATATATTCCATTCATAAATAATTCCACTAATCGGGTTATGTTCCATCATTACAATTTGATTCCCCTTTGTTTCTGATCCAATCTAGCGCTTTCCCTATTTATATGCTTTATAAAGAAAGATGCCGTAAACAATTGAAAGCGTAATAAGCACGACAATCAACAGTATAAACATTTGCATCATTTTATCACCCCTTCAGTTTCTACTGTACAACACAGGTTCGAGTTTTCATTTTAATTTTGATATAGTGCAGTAGTCAATTCTATAATTTCCTATTTTTGGATTTTAATATATAAATTATGTAGAAAATGGAAAAAACACAGACTTCTTATCCCCGTATACCCTTTTTATTGGTGGTATAAAAAAATGCAAGTTGTCAAGTTAGAATATGATTTGAAACTTCATACAGCTAAGGTCTAGAGTCTTCACTCTTTTATCACAATTAAATGGTAATAATAAAAATATTGACTGTTTATTAAAATTTTGAAAAAGGAGATTGATCGATGCGAAAGACTATAGGTGTGTCCATTGCTTTAATTGTTACGTTAATACTTACAGCTTGCGGGCAAGGTATAAAGGATCCTTTGAATTGGGAAATAAATGACTTCACTTTCGAAAATCAAAATGGCAAGAAAGTTGGAATGGAAGATTTAAATGGCGAGGTATGGGTAGCGGACTTTATTTTCACTAGCTGTGAAACGGTTTGTCCTCCTATGACGGCTAATATGGATATCCTGAATCAAAAGTTGAAAAAGGAAGGAATAAATAACATTAAATTTGTTTCTTTTAGTGTTGATCCTGATGTTGATACCCCTGATAGAAGAAAGGATTATATGAAGCGGTATGATATCAATCCTGATAAGTGGCACTTTTTATCAGGATACTCTCAGCAAACAATCGAAGACTTTGCTTTGAAAAATTTTAAAACCATTGTTAAAAAGCCTGAAAATGACGATCAAGTTATTCATGGCACTTCCTTTTATCTGGTTGATAAAGATGGGGTAATCGTAAAAGATTATCCAAGTCTTTCTGATGTTCCCTTCGAACAAATGATTGAGGATATTAAGATTCTATTGAACGAGTAGTCATATTTTCAGGTGAATTGTTGCCGAGTTGGCCAAAACTGCAGAAAGAGGGTGACCTGATGGGTCACCCTCTAATAGTTTTTTTACTTGTATATAGGTCATTTTATATCCAGCCAAAATATCTCACGGTTTGGGCAATAAGAAACGTTACACAAAGGGCGATGGCGGTTGGAATGATAAAAGCCATAAATGTCCACTTCTTGCTCTTTGTTTCTTTATAAATATTAATCAATGTTGTGCCGCAAGGATAGTGTAATAGAGAAAAGAGCATCATGTTCAACGCAGTGAGCCAAGTCCAATTATGATTAATAAAAATTTGCTTAATATCTTCTATTCCTCCTGCATCAACCAATTCACCCGTTGATAGATATCCCATAAGAAGGACAGGCAGCACAATTTCATTTGCAGGGAGTCCGATTATGAATGCCATCAAGATATACCCATCCAAGCCTAACATTTGCCCAAGCGGATCAAGAAATTGGACAATGTGCAATAAAATGCTCGTGCCGTTCACATCGATATTTGCCAATATCCATGTCATGACCCCCGCGGGTGCTGCTACTTTAACCGCTCGTTTTAGTACTGCTAGAGAATTGTTCAAAGAAGAACGAATGACAGTATCAAATATCTTCGGCTTTCTATAGGGCGGGAGTTCCAATGTATAGTGTGTTGGGACACCACTTAATACAGTTTTTGATAGAATCCAAGAAACAGAGAATGTTATGATGATCCCAAATAATACAATTCCCACTATGACAGCCGTTGTTATAAAGGATTTGAGTCCCCCCGTAAAACCAGCCGCCATAAACAAGGAGGCCAGCAAGATTAACGTTCCCCATCTCCCATTGCAAGGAACAAAATTATTGGTCAGGATGGCAAGCATCCGTTCCCTCGGTGATTCTATTATTCTTGTGGACATCATGGCTGCTGCATTACAGCCAAAACCCATCGCCATTGTAAGGGATTGTTTGCCATGTGCTCCAACAGTTTTAAAAAGCCGATCCATGTTAAATGCTACTCTAGGAAGATATCCATAGTTCTCGAGAAGTGCGAAAGTAGGGAAAAATATCGCCATCGGAGGCAGCATCACACTGATGACCCATGAAGTTCCCCGATAAAAGCCCAATACCAATACACCGTATAGCCAATCTGGAGCTTTTACAAGCTTAAATAATACTGTAATATGTCCCTCAAGCCAGCCAAAAAAATCCGCGAGCATAGAAGAGGGAATATTGGCTCCTGCAATGGTTAAGTAAAATACCGCTCCGAGCATTAGAAGCATGATAGGAAAACCCCAAACAGGAGAAGTAAGCACCGCGTCTAAGCGCTCCGTTCTTTCGTCATGTTTTGTTTTGCTATATACAACTCCCGCCTCAATACATCCCCGGCTATTCCGATACAGAGCCTCCACAATCTTATCACGTGTTTTTGAGGATGATAATTTCTCTGCTTGCTCAAGCAGTTCACTCAACATTACTTGTTCAGAGGCTGCTTTTTCCATCAGTTTAATCCCTCCTTTGATAAATGCCTATCCTTCAGTTCTTCGAGCAACTTTTCATCACCATCCAATAGCCTTAAAGAAAGCCATCTGGCTGGTACATTGTTTCCGAATACCTTTTGGACCATCGGCAAAAGGTATTCTAATTTTTGTTCAGTTTCGTCATCATATTGAACTTTTACAGGCGAACAAGGAATGACACCTGTTACTACCCTTTCAATTGTATCCAACAGCAGCGGCAGTCCTGTTTTATTTCTGGCTGATATTTTAATGACAGGGACCCCAAGGCGTCTCATCAGTATTTTTTCATTAATCCTGATACCCATTTTCTCAGCCTCATCCATCAAGTTGATGCATACAATGACTTTCTCAGTCAATTCCAGGACCTGCAACGCAAGATTTAAATTGCGCTCGAGTGCAGTAGCATCCAGTACAACAATCGTCAAATCCGGTTTCTCAAACACTATAAAATTTCGCGCTGTCTCCTCATCAAGTGAATTAGAAAAGAGGGAATACGTTCCTGGCAGGTCAATCATGTTATAGGATTTACCTTTGTGTACGAATGCTCCTTCTTTTATATCCACCGTCTTGCCTGCCCAGTTGCCCGTATGCTGCTTTAGCCCAGTCAAGGTATTAAACAAAGTACTTTTGCCGGTATTTGGATTTCCTGCTAGTGCAATCCTGATTTGATTGATCATTTCTCGACCAGCTCCCTATAATATTGAGACTCTCTTCTTTCCTTAAAGCAACAGATGCACCGCTTACCCGATAAACAACAGGGTCACCTAAAGGACTTCTTCTCACCACCTCGACTATTGCTCCTGGAACAAATCCTAAATCGAGTAGTCTTCTCCTCATCGTTCCGTGGATATTGAGACTTAAAATTTTTATAAAATCCCCGATTATGCCATCATACAAACTCAACTTGTTTGTCCGTATCATCTTTTTTTCCTCCTAGCCATAGTTTTGCCCTAGAGAAACATTTCTGGTTTATTCCATTATATGTTCACTTATTCATATTGTCAAAATGATTGTAGGAAAATTTTTTAGCATTTAGGTGTATGCGTGGCTATACAGTATGAATATTGCAAATGCCTTAGTCAGCCTGGACACTGCCTCGAGACACAGCGACACTGGACAAGCGTCTTGAGCTGCTCAAAGCTAACGCTTCTCGCAAGATACTCGAGGAAGCATATTCTTGGATGCAAACTGGCTAGGCGCTGGAGTGTAACTGCTAGACACTAATCTGAGTGTAATAAGTTTACAAAACAAAAAAAGCTTGAAGGAGGCTTAATTTTTTTGAACCATTTTTCAAAAACAAACTATATAAACACTTATTTATACATAACTTTTGAAGTTGCGCTTATTCAACAAACGGGCCAGATTGTGGAGGATCTTTATTAAGGATAATTGGATATTCCGTTAATATTAAGGATTTAGCAGAATAGTTTAATGGTAAAATTAATAATTAAAAATGACCGTGCTTCATGAGCAAACGGTCATTTTTAAAATAGAATTCTTTTGGGAAAGTAGTCTTTTTAAAATTACCTACCCATACAATGGTTATTCCCCATTCTTGGATATTGTTGTTGAATTGATATATTCATTTCTTGTTGGATTATTTTGTGTAGCTGTATCATTAGTATTTTGAGTCATATCATTATTACTATTTTGTGTAGTCTATTTTTTCACAAATGAAAAGGAAAAATGGTGGTAATATTATACACTATATTAATTGTAGTTTGTCTTTTAGCAGTAGTTGGGCTTGCTTAGGTTCCACAAAAATGGATTGGCTTACCTGGTTTGGTCCCGATCATTATTGGACTTAAAGTATTATTTGAAAAAGAAGATGAAGACAAGGAAATTATCGAATCCACCAATCGTTTCAGGAGGCTGTTCCTTAGTGTTGCTTTATTATCAATTGCTGCTGGTGGAGATAATTTAGGTATTTTAAAGCAGGGATATACGAGATCTATTGTTATGACCCTATAAAAGTATCAAGGTTACAAGATTTGTTAAGTTCTAAAAGTACACTTCATCTTTCAAAAAAAATTTAAACTTCTTGCTGATGAGACACGATTAAAGATATTCTTTCATTAGCTATAGAAGGGGAACTTTGCGTTTGTGATGTCGCTAATATTATTCAATCCTCTATAGCTACTGCTATGATGAAATTTTTAAGTCGATGGTTCTACTCTCTTTTCATCATAAGGGAGAGTTGAATAGGGGGGAAATTGGATATACTTATAACGGTTTCTAAAAGAATACTGTCGATTTGCATATTTGGAGGGGATTTACAAAATTATTCACCCCTCCAAGAACCTGGATAAAAATGAATTTAGATTTTTTTATAGTAAACTTTTACTTTTAAATAAAATCATCCTTTAATTAAATTCCTTATGCATACGAGTGTAAACCAGCAATTATTAGATTAACGAAAATTAAGTTAAAAATAATAATTCCAAAACCTATAACTCCAAGCCATGCTGATTTTTCGCCATGCCAACCTTTCGATAGACGGAGGTGTAAATAGGCAGCATAAAATAACCAGGTAATTAAAGCCCATACTTCCTTGGGATCCCATCCCCAGAAACGCGTCCATGCGATTTGAGCCCAGATCATCGCAAAAATGAGAGCACCCAAAGTGAATATTGGAAAACCTATTGCAACCGATCTGTATCCAATTTCATCAACTAAATCAAGTTTGATATTCTTGGTTAATGGCTGAAGCGCTGCAGCAATTCTTTTTCTTAAAATCAGTCTTAGAATCCCGTATAAAAATAAACCTGTAACAACAGACCAAATGATTGTGTTTAATTTTCCTGCTGCGATGATCGCTGGTACCTCAACAGGAGCTTCCATTTTACCTTTTGTAAGTAATTCACCTTGATTTGGCCCTACAATTGAAGGTAGATTATATGTCATTTCAACCTGTTGATCTTTTTTATCAACCCAATTGTAGACGGCTTCATACTCCATTCCTCTGAAAATACTTGTAATCATTACAAAAGCAAGTGTAGCCACTATCGTGAACATGACAACCTCCAGCCAAAAAGTCCCTTTTGAACGTTTCGTCTGATCAACAGAACGAAGTAAATAAATGACCCCTGCAATAAAACTACTGGCCAAAATAGCTGAACCTAGTGCAGTTGTTGTTACATGGATAGCAAGCCAATCACTTTGCAGTGCTGGTATCAATGGAGAAACGTCCGTCGGAAACATGCTTCCATAAGCAATGATCAATAGTGCGATCGGTAAAGTAAATAAGCCCAGCAGAGCTACCTTGTAAATAAAATACAAAATAATGAATGCCAGGACCATCATCATGCTAAAGGCTGTTATAAACTCGAACATGTTACTAACAGGTGCTTGTCCAGAAGCGACCCATCTGGTGATAAAATAACCTAAGTGTGCAACAAAACCTAAAATGGTGACAGTTATTGCTACTGTCGCCCATTTACTTGGTTTTTTGTATTGTTTTCTCCTATCGCGAATGGCTCCTCCAAAAAGAAATGTTGCAATTAGATATAGTAAGAATGCTGCATATAGTAAGTTACCGCTAAGAGCTACCACATTTTTTCCTCCTCTACGAAATTTTTCTTTTTCTGGTTTGTTTGATCGGTTAGTTCTTGAATACTCGTTTCTATTAAAATATGGTTAACTTCATTTCGAATACCATACCAATTCTTATTTGTATGTCCTGCAATTAATATACCGTCGCCATGTCGCCTAATCCATAAACGTCGATGATTCCAATACATCCCTTGAATAACTCCTATCATGAAAATAGCCCCTCCTAAACCAAGAAACCAAAGCGTATGATCTTTACGAACTGTAAGGGCTGACAGGTTTTTTATTTCTGCAGATTCGAATTTCATTTTCAATTGATTAGGTCCATTGGGTTCTATCGTTTCTTGAATGGCAACAAAGCTTTTTTCACCTTCGGGTTTGTTAGGTGATATCAAATTAAATACAAATCCCGGGTTGTCCGGAACTCTGTTTTTGGTATCAGGAACTCCTTCATTATTAAAGTAGAAGTTTGGGAAGTAAGTAAGAATTTCTACCTTATGTCCATTTCCTAAGTCGTACTGTTTCTTTGGTTCATTTAAATCAACCGTAATCTGACCAAAACTTACTTCTGTATTTTTGTCTATTAAACTAAAAGTCATCTTATTTAATTCATTTAATTTATAGGAGGTTTGATAAAGAGCATATGAATCATGTTTTAAGGGGTAGTTCACTCTGATTTGTTCTTCTTTGACTTTTTTGAGTTCGGGTTTCGCCCCATGGACAATTTCACCTGTTCGTTCATATAAAGTTACGTTAGTTTGGAAGTTTTTGACGACCTTTCCATCACCAACACGTGAAAGAGTATTTGCGAAAACTTTATCTTCTTGATCTTTTTGATAGGTTTCTATTATAAATTTGTCACTGCTTAAATAATATTTTCCATCGGTTCCTGGAATCACACTTGTTTCACCGTCACGAATCCAAAGGACATCATCTACATACATCCCTGGAACAAATCGAAGCATCCCTCCAATGAGAAAGATGATTAGTCCAACATGGTTCACATATGGCCCCCATCTTGAAAATCGATTTTTCTCAGCTAGTAGATTACCATTTTCTTCACGTATATGATAACGCCTTTTCTTTAATCTGGATTTTATCAAATCCAATTGTTCATCGATGTTCTCTAACCTATTTGTTTCACTAAAGATACGTTGTCTACGCATAAAGCTTTCATGACGCGTAATCCCTTGTTTTTTCAAAGCGTAAAACAGTGGAATAAATCGATCCAAACTTGCTACAACTAGAGATATCCCAAGAGCTGCTATTAATAGAAAATACCACCATGAACCATACAGATTGTGAAAACCTAATTCATAATACATTTGTCCAAGAAATCCATATTCATCTTTATAAAAATCTTGTGGAACAACAGTTGGAGGAATATACATCTCTTGAGGAAAAATTGTTCCAATCGCAGAAGCAATTAAAAGAAGAACAATTATCCAAACCCCTACTTTAACGGATGAGAAAAAGTTCCAAATCTTATCGATATGTGTCTTTTTATACGTTTGTGAGCGTCTTGCGCTTCCATCGTATCTCATATCCAACAGTTTTTCTGAAACTTCATCCTTACTTTTATCGATAGTTCGTCCACAAGATTCACAAAGAACCGTTCCATGTGGAATCGAGTGACCACATTCGCATTTGACATGTTCCATTCTAATAACTCCTTACGATTTAAATACGCATTTAACTTTTTAGATTTACTTTTTAATCCATTGAACATGGTTTAATTTACTAAAAAACCTCTTAAAATCCAGTAAATCCTCCAAACAAAGGTGTTAACACTGCAATAATTTTTGTCATCATATTAAAGTACAATAATACTCACATTGCAATCATCAAAATGCATCCTATAGACATAAAGATCGCACTGTGTTTCTTTAGGAAAGTCATTTTTTCGATAAATAAAGACATTAATAGAAATGGAATAGAAAAGCCTAAGACATAGAACACCATGTAAAGCAGTCCTTTTCCTGGGTCTGATACGCC
>NZ_JBIQOE010000186.1:0-18496 GCF_047739415.1 Mesobacillus sp.
TCAGACTAACGGATGGGCTCTAACGCACCATAGTTCAGCGACCTTCCTCTTCCAGCCGTAGAATCAGTATTGACGGTTCGGAACCATTTTCATTCTCTGTGGTGAAGCGCCGATTTTCTCGCTTCATGGATGGCTAACGGGAGTGGACGTGAACCTGACAGGAATGCGGCCGGAATTGGCACACTCCGTCGTTACACTTGGCATCAATTTCGATAACGTAAAAATGTATAACAATCTGGGACAGGCACTAAAGGCCTTTGGGATCGTCCGGAAATAGTAAAGCGCAATCGTATTGGTTAGCAGGAAGGCGAAGCGACTGGAACGGTAAATCGACAGCCCAATATAACAGAACCTTTAGCTAAAAAAGCCGTCAAACCTTATCAAGGTTTGACGGCTCATTTTTTTGCTGTTAATTGATTTTAAAGCCACTTGATTTTCGGCTCGGTTTTCTTGCGGATTCTCTCAATATTAGCCCTGTGCCTGTAAATAACGAAGGTAGCCAGGACAGCGACAACCACGATCAAAGGAAGGTCCTGCGTAAACAGAGAGTAAATAAAAGCTGCTATACCAGTTAGAATCGAAGAAAGAGAAACATACTTTGTTATGTACAAGCTTATGAAAAAGAAAACAAGCATAAATAAGAATAAAACTGGTACATATGCCAGCAACACACCGCCTGAGGTAGCGACGGCTTTTCCCCCGCGGAATCCTGCAAAAACAGGGTACATGTGTCCAATTACAGCAAACACTCCTACTAAAAGAACATGGAGCCCATCAGCATTCAGAAGCAAAGGCAGACTGGCTGCAAGAGTTCCTTTCAAGACATCAGCAATACTTACTGCTAAACCAGCTTTTACTCCTAATGTCCGGAATGTATTTGTTCCGCCTAAATTGCCGCTCCCATGTTCACGGATGTCTTTGCCATAAAATGCTTTTCCGATTATGAGGCCCGAAGGTATTGATCCAATCAAGTAAGCAAGAATAATGATGATTGCGTTTAATGCCATGAAATATTCTCCTTTTAAGATTTTAAGGTTCTTTTATTTTACCATGTTCTCTTAAAAACTCCATGCAAATCTTGAACAAAACTGATTACGGACCTATCGCCAGCTAATTATATAGTATCTTTTTTATTTGCAATTAAATTAAAATCATAACAATTTCGCTCATTAATCGGCTTACCTTCCTTGCTTGCTAAGTTTATAACTTGCTGAATAAGTGAATAAGGAGGTAAACTATTCAATTTTAAGGAGTCCTTCTCTATGAGGATCGGAAAAACTTTATCGAAAAGAAAACCGTTATTCATTTTACTTATGCTGGCATTAATAGTAATCGTCACCGCTGTCTATCATACGCAAAAAGATCTTCCTGATGGCTTATCGTATGAGGGAGAAGTCCATAACGTCAAGGATGTCCGCTTTTTATATGATTTAACGTACAAGGGGACAGATGGGGAAAAAAAGTACGAGCATGAAATATTCGATACGGTAATAAAAAGGATTGAGGAAGCAGAGGAGTTCATCTTCCTAGATATGTTTTTATTCAATGGCTATTATAAAAAAGATATGGGCTATCCCGAAATTAGTGAATCTATCGGTGAAAAACTTATAGCCCAGAAGAAGAAGCATAAAGATCTGACAATTGTGTTCATCACTGATGAAATTAATTTAACATATGGTTCCCACAAATCCGGGATATTGAAGGAACTTCGTGAAAATGAAATAAAAGTGATTTTCACAAATTTAGATCCCCTGAGAGATTCCAATCCATTATATACGGCTGTTTGGAGAATATTTTTCCAGTGGTTTGGGCAATCAGGGGAAGGATGGATTCCAAATCCGATGGCGAAGAATGCTCCGGACGTAACACTTCGTTCCTATCTTGAACTTCTGAATCTTAAGGCTAATCACAGGAAAGTGTTCGTCACTGAGAAAACAGCTATTGTTGCATCTGCAAATCCACAAGATGCAAGCGGCTTCCACTCAAATATTGCCTTTGAAACCAGCGGAAATATAATCGGGGACCTTCTGGAATCTGAACAGGCAGTAATTGATTTCTCAGGAGGGGGCGACCTCCCTGATTACAAACCTGTAACAGAAAAAGGGGATATTAAGGTACAGGTTTTAACGGAGGGGAAAATCCTCAAGCATCTTTTGAATGAACTGAAAAATACGGGGAAAGGAGATCATATTTGGATAGGAATGTTCTACCTTGCCGAAAGGAAAGTCATCGACGAGATTGACAAGGCCGCTGATCGGGGAGCAAAAATCAATATTATACTAGATCCAAATACCAATGCGTTTGGCAATCAGAAATCAGGTCTTCCGAACATTCCTGTTTCAGAAGAAATAATGGAATTTGGAAGCGAAAATATTGAAATAAAATGGTACAATGCTGGCCAGGAGCAATATCATTCAAAAATGATCTACTTTGACCGCGGTAAGAACAGCGTTATTCTTGGAGGATCCGCCAACTTCACCCGACGCAATCTCGATGATTTAAACCTTGAAACCAACATGAAGATAACAGCGGCATCTGACAGTCAAGTGGTCAAAGATGTTGACCAGTATTTCAATAGAATATGGAATAATGACGGAGCCATGTTCACACTTGATTATGAAGAAAATAAGGACAAACTGACTCCCTTTAAATATATTATTTACTGGATTCAAAGGATATTATGGTTCACAAGCTATTAGCAGCAAAGGCATCCTGAATGAAGAGGATGCCTTCTTTATAGTTAAGGAAACTATAAAATTTTTGAGTTGTGGATAACTTCATGAAGTTGTCTTAATCCAGCTCCAGCGCCTAGCCCCTCGAGTCGCTTCGGTCCGCACAATGAAGTCAAAGAACGACTTCACCGGTCGGCCCTCCAGCGCTTGTCGGGGCTGAACGAGGCGCTTGCGCTTTTTGTCCTGGGATATAGGGATTTCTTCTGTATTAAAAAAAGTACCTGTTCCAGTAGGACAGGTACGATTCATGAAGAAGTTATCCGGTAAGTTTTGGCCATTCATTATAACGAATAACGTGGTAAATAGCCAGCCCGTCACTATAATTGCCGTTACCGTAATCAACTGGAATCAATGAAAAGGTTGCCAGCCAGACAGAAAAATAGGAATAACGGACAAATATAGTATGAGGTTCTAAAATACCTTTGGAGATAAGGATATTGAGCACCAATACTGATCCAAGGTTAAAAATGACTCCACCAGCATGGACAAGACAATGTGTTAACCGGTTATTCCATTTAAGGTGCTCATACTCGCTAAAAGCATCCAAAAAATACATGCTGTTTAAGCTGAATGGACCTTTCTTGAAAACTGTTTTTCCACGCCCAAGTGAGAAACTGAATTCTCCTCCAAAGATCCATGCAAAAAAAGAATGTCCTAACTCATGCATTAGTGAAACTATAGGATAAATAAGTAAAAGGGCCAATAGAAAGCCCACAAAGTCAGAAAAGCCGAACATGGTATAAAACCTCCTATCTTAATCAAGTAAATGGCTTGCTTTTCGTACTTTTGCTTATATAAGAATTCGTCTTGTGTTCGGGCTTTTTTCGGAGAGACTTCCGAACTGAAATTAAGGTTATGCAAGCAACAAGATTTACGAAAAAAGCATTAGCTATCAATGTACAAGTTTTACCCATGGCAAGTTAACCTAAACGAAAATACTAGTTGAAAAATATGACACAATTACCTTATTATTTTCAACGTTTTCCACAAATAAACAAGTCAACATTTTTCTACCTGGAAAGGATAGGTGAAATATGAATAATCATAAAAAAAGTAATTTTAAGTCGTTGATTTTGACAGGAATTGCAGGAATAGTTGTCGGAGCGATTCTTATATTCTTACTTGGTCCTTTTTCGTCGGATGAAGACTTGCTCCCAGCGGTAAAAGAAAATGCCGAAGGAAAGATTACAACCAAAGCCAGTGCTGATGAGGGAGAGGAGGATCCCACTATAAAGGAAGCAGTAGATAAAAGTTTGGATACCGTTGTCAGCGTGGTGAAATACGCAGGCGGCAATATGTGGGAAGGTACAGAACCGCAAAAAGCTGGTTCTGGTTCAGGAGTCATTTATAAAAAAGAAGATGGCAAAGCATATATTGTGACGAATCACCATGTTATTTCTGGAGCAAGCCAGATTGAAATCAGTCTGGGAAATGAAAAGAAGCTCCCGGCAAAACTCTTAGGCTCCGATCCATTGCTTGACCTTGCAGTATTGGAGGTAAATGGAGAAGAAATTGAAGAGGTTATTGAACTTGGCCAGTCGGAAAAACTAGAGCCAGGTGAAACTGCCATCGCCATTGGTAATCCGCTAGGCTTCTTGCATGGAACCATAACAGCAGGTGTTGTCAGCTCTCCTGATCGAGTTATGCCTGTAGATATAGACCAGGATGGAAGTATTGACTGGCAATCAGAGGTTATCCAAACAGATGCTTCAATTAACCCAGGCAACAGTGGCGGGGCATTGATTAATATTCAGGGGGAACTGATTGGCATCAACTCATCTAAAATTGCCCAGGAAGCTGTTGAAGGAATCGGTTTTGCAATACCAATAGATGTGGCGATGCCAATTTTAAAGGATCTGGAAGAACACGGAGAAGTGCTGAGGCCTTATATAGGCATAGTCCCAATCTCCTTGGCCGACATTCCATCACAATATTATAGCGAGACATTGAACTTACCAGAAGGAGTAGAAAATGGAATTGTCATCAAGGAAGTAGTCTCCACTTCACCTGCAGGAAGAGCGGGTTTAAAGGAATATGATGTCATCACAAAGCTCGATGATACAGAAGTGAAAACAGCAGGAGAACTCCGCAAATATTTATATACTGAAAAAGAGATTGGTGATGAAGTGATAGTGACTTTTTTCCGGGACGGAAAAGAGGAAACTGCTACATTGACTCTTGTCGAAGATTTATCACAAAGCAATTAATCTAAAAAAAAATGCCGTTATGAATTGCACCTCCATTGTTAGACACAAAACTAACATGGAGGTGCAGTTTTTATATGGCATTTTTTATTGTTCATGCAGAAGATTAAATTGAAACCGCCTATACCCTTCCTGGGAGAACGAATAGGATAATACAGAATAAATAAAGACAGGAGGGGAAAGTATGTCACGTGATAAAGGAAAGGTTATCCATGTAGATAAGCTTACAATTCATGCCAAAGAGGTTGAAATCATTCAGGAAAGGTCAAGAAAACACCATGAGGGAAGAAGGCATCCCTTGGATTTCTTTGGTCCCAGAAGAAGACAGGGGCGTGAATTGGGAGAAGACAAACATATTGAACACGAAAGCAGTTCAGTAGAGGGAAGGGATGAAGGCCACAGAGGGCCAAGGTGGCTATAGAAAGCGATTGTCTTGGAGATTCATTTTATAAAAGCAAGAACCGCCTACTGGGCATTCCAATATATTTTGTTATAAAAAACAGCTTGCAGATCAAAAGTCCGCAAGCTGTTTTCATGAATTTATGCTGGTGCGTCAAGTTCATCATCTTCAATTCGTTTTTCATGGTGTTCCACGTCTTTTCGGGCGTTGAAGCGATCTGCTTTTTCCAGAGTGACCGTGATGTTGAAGTCCGGGATACCGGCGTACTTTTCATAGCGTCCTCTTGGCAGGAGGAAGTTTCCTTCCGGGAAGTGGACCTGTACGTTGCCGCGTGAAATGTCTACGAATTTAGCTCTGCCCTGGAAAACACCGAAGCCGTTATATAGAACAATTCCTTCACCTTCTGCAATGCTAAGGTCCTGTGCGTCTTCTGCATTCATCAGGACATCATAGCGCCCGGCGCCGTTAAGCGGATCCACTTCATTGTAGACCATGGAATTGAATTGTTTTCCCCGGCGGGAGGTAACAATGAACTGGCCTTCCTTTTTACCAAGCTCAGGGATGTCAACTGTAATAAGGTTTCCTCTTCCATCTGGAGTAGGGCAGATTCCTTCCTCACATAACCAGGCTCCACCCCACTGGAAAACGTCACCCGCTTTTTTCAGGTGTTGTATTCCGTCATAATTAGGATTCGCCAGTGCGATCTCATTCCGTATTTCCTGAGCATCTTTAAAATCAACCAAATGCGCAGTCTCAGGCTTGACCCGCTTAGCTAAATCAATGTAGATTTTCCACTCAGCGCGAGCTTCTTCAACCTGATTCTTGTTGCCTTCAATTTCCGGGCTAAAATAAACCATTCGCTCAGTGGAAGTAGATGTTCCGCCGCCTTCCTGTTCATAACGAGTCTTCGCAGGGAGGACAATGACGGCTTCCTTTGCATCAACAAGGGTAGATGTATTCAGGATGATATCCTGGTGGACACGGATATCCAATTCAGACAATGCTTTTTCCACAAAGTTTGGGTCTGGCATCGTCTCGAGGAAATTGCCGCCGGATAGATAGTACATTTTAATTTTGCGTTCATGTTCTTCAGGAAGCAAAATATTCTCGAGAGTCACTCCGACAATATCGCCTTGCCAATCCGGAAGTTCTAAACCCCATAGATCCTCAATTCGCTTAATATTTTCTCCATAAAAATCTCCGCCTGGAAGAACGAAGGGATCTGCACCCATTTCGCCACTGCCCTGAACAGAAGAGTGTCCTCGGAAAGGCATCAGACCAGCGTACTTTCGGCCAAGTTGTCCCCGGAGCAATGCAAGGTTCGCCACCTGTGAAATATTGTCTGTTGCGAATGAATGCATCGTCAAACCAAGTGCCCATGCATAAACTGCATTCTTGCTGTTAGCGAGCAGTTCCGCCAACTCGGTAATGCGTTCTTTAGTAATGCCCGAAGAGGCAACAATATCTTCCCATGTTTGATCTTGAACTTTTGCTTTTAATTCTTTATAGCCATTTACATGTTCATTTACAAACTCATGGTTGATAGCTGAACCGTGCCTGATTTCCTCCATATCGAACCAGTGCTTCATGATTCCATGCATAAAAGCAATGTCTCCGCCGATATTGACCTGATAGAAATCATCTGCGATTTTCGTGCCAAAAAGAGCGGATTCTGGATTTGAAGGAATCCAATACTCATCCATCGCAGGTTCTTTATACGGGTTTACGACAATGATTTTTGTTCCTTTTTTCTTTGCTTCCAGCATGTACTTAGAAGAAACAGGAGAGCTGTTCGATGCTACGCTGCCCCAGAACAACAAGACATCAGTACCGATCCAGTCCTGGTAATTTGAAGTGGAAGCCCCAACACCAATCGAACGTTTTAAAGCTGTTTTTGAAGGCGAATGGCAAATCCGGCTTGCATTATCAATATTATTTGTACCAAGAAAACGGGAGACTTTTCCGGCTACATAGTAAGACTCATTTGTAATCCCGCGGCTTGTGAGGTAAAAAGCGTACTGTTTTGGATCAAGCTTTTTCATTTTCTCAGCAATCATATCCATTGCATCATCCCAGGTAATGCGAGAAAACTTCCGCTCACCTTTCCTGCGGATCATTGGATAGGGGATACGTCCCAGCTTACGCAGCTGGGTGCTGTCATATTTTCTTAGTTCATCTATATCAGCGTGAAGAATTTCCGGTTTTATTGCCCCGGCAGTATTCAGTCTGAGGACATTCAATCTTGTCGTACAAATATGCGGGCCTGTCAAAGTCTGGTCTTGCAGCCCGGATACACCTAATGCACAACCATCACATACTCCTTTGGTCAGGATGTTGGTCGCGTAACCGAAGTTATCCCGATTGTCCCAAAGGGTTTTCATGGTATCTCTTATATGTTTCGGCTTAACCTTGCCAAGCCCGAAAGGAATCGGACTTACCCAGTGCTTTGGTGCAGGCATTGCCGCTTTTTTCTGTGGTCCTGGATGTTTTGTTTTACCCAATTTGAAACACTCCCATTTATAACAATCTTTAAGTCTATAAAAAAACCACCGTTAACCTGAAACTGATGCTCCAGGTTCTAACGGTGGTTAGTCTTTAGCAGGTTCGCTGCCAAGTGCCATACCTTATAAGTTACTAAATTTTTCTTGAATATCCTCATCAAAAACAAAAATGGACATTCCAAAATCACGATCGATATCTATATCTACAAAAAGTTCTACCAACTTGCAGCCGAGAAACTCTTCCATTTCAAATGGAGGGTTCTTTCGGTACATTTCTTTAACCATTTCTGTTCTTGCGGCCCTAAGTGCCTGTTTTCCTTCATTGGCTGATGCAATGAATTTTTCTACAGGGGAAAGGTTTCCTTCCATTTCACAGATGGCCCATTTCTTACAAAAGGTAGTGGTTATTTTGCTTGGTCCTTTGCCCATATGCTTTTTGCGAAAGGATCGGACCAGATTGCTGAATTCTGCCTCGTATTTATTCATATTATCCTCCTGTTATCTATACAGGTTATAAGACGATAGGTATTTTACCATATTGAGAGGCAATTACAAAGCATTAACCAGCTAATCTTTCATTAGCTTCATTTTGTTTTCGAAGCTTATTGATATCACGGCGGATTAAAAAGGACACCGCCAGCGCAACAACGAACAGTCCGCTGAAGAACGTTAAGCTTGTTCCATAGCTTCCAGTTGTATCTTTCATCCATGCCGCGAACATTGGTCCTGCCAGGCCTGCGGCTGCCCATGCAGTCAGAATATATCCGTGAATCGCACCTAGCTGCTTCGTTCCAAACATGTCACCGATGAATGCAGGGATTGCAGCAAAACCGCCGCCATACATTGTGTAAACTACCGCAAGCATAACCTGGAATAGAAAAGCTTCTTTCGTATGCGGCAACAGCATGAATAATACAATCTGTGTCGCGAAGAAAATTGTATATGTGTTAGGGCGGCCAATATAGTCAGATATGGAGGCCCATGCGATACGGCCAAATCCGTTAAATAAACCTAAAACTCCAACCAGTGCCGCTGCCTCTGCAGTAGTTAAGCCAATACTCTCTTCAGCTAACGGTTTTGCAGCTGAAAGTATGGCGATACCGCAAGTTACATTGATGAAGAGCATGATCCATAGATAGTAAAAACGTGAAGTTTTTATTGCTTCATTTGCTGTCAGCTGGGAAAGGTCTTTCTTAACCTTTACTTTTCCTGACTCAGCTTTTTCCTTGAAGCCTTTTGGAGCCCAATCAACTGGCGGCCTTTCAAGGTACAGTGACGATAGAGTCATAATAATAAAATATGCAGCACCGAGAATGTAAAATGTATTGGCCGTGCCTACAGATTTAATCAGTGAATCCATAATTGGGCTGCTGATTGCTGCTGCGAATCCAAATCCCATGATGGCAAGTCCTGTGGCAAGTCCCCGTCTGTCTGGGAACCATTTCACCAAAGTGGAAACCGGGGCTATATAACCGACTCCCAATCCAATTCCGCCTAAAACACCATATGTAATATACAATAATGGCAATGAACCGAGATTGACCGCCAGTCCTGAGCCTAAAATACCTGCTCCGAAAAAGGCTGCTGCCAGGAGTCCAGCTTTTCTTGGACCGTGCTTTTCAACAAAATGCCCGAGGAACGCGGCTGATAATCCTAAAAATAAAATGGCAAGGCTGAATGTAAATTGTACTTGCTTGGAAGTCCAACCGAACTCCTCGATTAATGGGTTCGTAAAGTTGCTCCAGGCATATACAGACCCAATGGAAATATGGATTCCCACTGCTGAGGCTGCAATAAGCCACCGATTCTTCGTTTTTTTCATGTTTTTTCCCCTTTACTTTGTTTGTTTTTCCATATGACCAATGACTGCAACAATGAAGTGGATGGAATCTCTTAAACTGCAAAGATCTTGATTCCAAGCTCGATATGTATACTGTAGTACTTGTACTGTAAGAAAACAGAAAACCGTCAATCTTTCCATGCCCGCCATAAAGAAGCGGACAATGATAGAAAAATTGACGGTTAGTACTAAGCAGGTATCGCTACTTACGGACCAACAGTTAATCGCTTACATTTCCATGACACCTTAACCGACGACAGGATCGCTATCTCGAATCAAAATGTGACAGAATAGTGAACTTCGGGAAAATTTTATCATCTTAGAACTGCAGATGCAATACATTTTAAGTTGCTAAATCAATTTTACACTATGGGTGTGTTGTAAATTTTTCTTGAGAAAAAGAAAATAGTGTGTTTAGATTTTAAGTATTCTCAAATTCTTAAAAATTCAGGTGACGACTATGTTAGAAAATATGAGTGATAAATATACCATAACAAAATATCAAGATGGACAATTCCTGGATGTAGAGGATGTCATCGTAAATGAATTTCCATTGACCATTTATGTAAATGACATGGAGTTTGCAACAATGGT
Organism: Mesobacillus sp.; assembly: GCF_047739415.1. Classification (GTDB taxonomy): domain Bacteria; phylum Bacillota; class Bacilli; order Bacillales; family Cytobacillaceae; genus Mesobacillus. Next base: position 10,272 of record NZ_JBIQOE010000186.1, read on the forward strand.
TTGCACTCCTACACATTTTGAGGAAATGGTTGTCGGTTTTCTGGCATCTGAGGGGGTTATCCGTTCCTACAATGACATCCATTCACTTAGCATCGATGAAAGCAGAGGCTATGCTTACGTTATGCTAAAAGTGAGTATGACGACAAACCAGGAGTATTATTCAAAACGCTTTATTGGTTCCTGCTGCGGGAAGAGCCGTCAATTTTATTTTCATAATGATGCCCGGACAGCGAAAACATCAATGTCCAATACAACCATATCAGCAACTCAGAGCATTGCACTGATGAACCAGATGCAAAACAGCTCCCAGGTGTTTCTTGAAACTGGAGGAGTACATAATGCAGCTCTTTGTTCACCTGATGAAATGATTGCAGTACGCACGGATATTGGACGTCACAATGCACTGGATAAATTATATGGATATAGCATTCTGAATAGGGTGCCTGTTAGAAATAAAATCATTGTATTTAGTGGCAGGATTTCCTCAGAAGTACTATTGAAAGCTGCCAAGATCGGGGTAGGAATCGTCCTTTCAAAATCAGCGCCAACAGACCTTGCTATCAAATTGGCAAAGGATTTAAATATAACTGCTGTAGGATTTATCCGTGGGAAATCCTTTAATGTGTATTCCTGTCCAGAAAGAATTATTGATTAAATCTGCTTTAAATGGAGTATTGATATTTTAAAAATATAGTATTATTTTTTATAAGTTTTTAATAGAACAAATGGACTAAAAGCCAGGGGCCGGATTCGGTTCCTGGCTTTTCTTAGTATAATGTATTTTTTTCGCGTACGATGTCGGACAAGCAAGAATACGGAGTATCACAGAGGATATGGCGGGAAAAGGGAGGCTCACTTAGCTGAGTAGACGAGAGCCTTGCAAATAGGGTTATTTCGTGAATTATCAGACAATTTACGTTTTGATTGTATATTACAATATTGTTACAATTATCTTCATAAACAAATATTCACATCTGAGAGCAATAATCAGATGAATAGGAAATATGAATTAATTCAGAAATTAATAGTTTAAAAGTTTTTGAAGTGGGTATTAAAGCTTTAGGGCGAATGTTGCGGTTTTTTTATACATAGGTTATAAGGACCGTTTAACAGAATAAATATTAAAGAAAATAAAGATTATGAGGGGGAGTTTTAAACAGTGAAGAAAATTTTATCACTATTCATTATTATGGTGACCATGGTAGGTCTCCTGGCTGCTTGCGGCAGCGATGAAAAAGCATCCGGCGAAGGCGGTATGAAATTGGCTGAGGATGGAAAGTTTATCTTTGCATCATCTGGTGAATTCAAGCCATTCAGCGTGACGAACGGAGAGGGCCAGATGTCTGGTTTTGACATCGATGTTGCCGAAGCAGTGGCAAAAGAGCTGGGACTGGAGCCTAACCAGAAAAAATTCAAGTTTGCCAGTATCGTAGAAGGTGTTAAGTCAGGCCGCTTCGATGCTGCTGTTGCCAGCCATACCATTAATGATGATCGCAAGAAGCATGTAGATTTTTCTACTCCATACTACTATTCTGGACCGCAAATTTTTGTAAGACCTGACAGCGATATAGAGAAACTTGCAGATTTAGAAGGACTGGAAATTGCAGTCTCAAAAGGATCTACTTATGCAAAGACTGCTGAAGAAGTGACAGATAATATTGTGCTTTATGACAGTGACGTAACTGCTTTAGAAGCGTTGGCCAATGGAAGGCACGACGCTGTTATAACGGACTTTATTACAGGAAAAGAAGCGATTGGTGCAGGTCTTGAAATCGAAGGCAAAGAGCTTCTTGGCCGAAGCGAGCAGGCAATCGCCGTAGCCAAAGACAACGATGAATTACTGAAAAAAATCAACGAGGCATTGGAAACTTTAAGAGAAAATGGAACGTTGAAAGAAATCAGTGAAAAATATTTCGGTGAAGATATCACAGCTAAACCGGAGGAATAAGTTGTCAACTTGGAGCGAATGTGCGGTATTACTGCACATTCGTTTCTGCTTAAAATGATGTTTACCACCGTTTGTAAACAAAAAGAAGAACGATAAATGAGCCCATAGGGAGTTGAATGAATTTTGCCTAGTCTATCGCATGTTATAGAAGTCTTTTTTGACACGTATGATATATTCCTCAAAGGCATGCTGCTCACATTGCAAGTTACAGCAGTCTCAATTTTGATTGCTATTTTCATAGGATTGTTTTTTGCCTTCCTCAAAATATCAGGTATTAAAGTTTTGGAATGGATTGCGAATGCCTATATCTATTTGGTCAGAGGAACCCCGTTGATCGTCCAGATCTTCATCTTCTACTTTGGAATGACCAATTTAAACATCTCTGCTTTCTGGTCTGTAGCCCTTGGACTAGCCTTTCATAACGGTGCTTATATTGCAGAAATCTTCAGGGGAACCATCCAATCTATTGACAAGGGACAAATGGAAGCTGGTCGTTCCCTTGGAATGAGCAAGGTCCTTACAATGCGGAGAATTATCCTTCCACAAGCATTCCGTCGTGCCTTGCCTCCTCTTGGGAATCAATTCATCATTGGCCTCAAGGATTCATCACTAGCAGCATTCATTGGAATGTACGAATTATTCAATGTCGCGACAACAAAAGGGGCAAATGATTTTGACAATATGACTTACTTGCTCATTGTTGCTGTGTACTATCTATTCCTTGTTTACTTGATATCTGCTTTGGTTGGAATGCTTGAGAAGAAACTTTCGGTAAGTGATTAAGGGGGAATTTGTTTTGGACGGAAGAGACATGATCAATGTTAAGAAACTGAACAAATCATTTGGCGACCTTCATGTATTGAAGGATGTTGATATAACGGTAAAAGAAAGCGATGTTGTCTGCTTGATTGGAGCAAGTGGCTCTGGTAAGAGTACCTTGCTGCGCTGCCTGAACTTCCTGGAAATCAAAGATAATGGCCAAATCATCATTGAAGGTGAAGAAGTAAATGCAGATTCGCATGACCTGAACGAAGTGCGCCAGAAAATCGGCATGGTTTTTCAGCACTTTAACCTATTTCCACACAAAAATGTGATAGAGAATATTATCGAGGCGCCAGTTCATGTAAAGGGTGTCAGCAGGTCACAGGCGATCAAGGAAGCAAAAGAGCTGCTAGGGAAGGTTGGCCTGGCAGATAAAGAAAAGGTCTATCCATCCAAGCTTTCTGGCGGACAGAAACAGCGGGTAGCAATTGCGAGAGCGCTGGCGATGAAGCCAGATATCATGCTGTTCGATGAGCCGACATCTGCACTCGACCCTGAGCTGGTTGGCGAAGTACTGGCAACGATGAAGGAGCTAGCAGAAGAGGGCATGACAATGGTAGTCGTGACACATGAAATGGGCTTTGCGCGAGAGGTAGCTGATTGGGTTGTCTATATGCACGGAGGCCGGATTGTAGAAGTAGGCCACCCGGATGAAATCTTTGATAATCCTGTCGAAGAACGTACCCGTGAGTTTTTAAGCAAAACTTTTTAAAGGTTGAACGCTTAGGTTCTCTAAGCGTTCATTTTTTATCTTTATGAGGACATAGTGTTATTTAGATGGAAATGGGATGTTAAAAAATGTTTCACCATGGATAATAGAGGGAAAAAGATTGCAGAATAATTACATGGCTGGATGTCTATTTTTTCCCTTCACCCAATATTCCCTTGGGCAAAAGGTAAGTGAAATTTTTATACATAACTGAAAAAATGCATATTTTTTGGAGGCTGACATGATCAAGAATATATTATCTAACTTTGTTTTTTCTGTGTCAGCTGCGGTGATTTTGTTGTTCGTCGTAGTTGGAGCTATTATGCCAAAGAAGTTTGGTGCGGTGGCTGGAGAGTTGTTTGGTTTTACAACAGTTAATTTTGGCTGGTTCTACTTGCTTGCAGTATTTATTATTGTGCTTTTCTTAATAGGACTGGCCGTAAGTAAATATGGAGCCATCAGACTTGGTGGAGAAGGAGAACGACCTGAGTTTTCTTTCTTTACCTGGATCGGTATGCTTTTCTCAGCCGGTTTTGGCGCCGGGCTCGTTTTCTGGGGAATCGCAGAACCAATGAGCCACTTTTTCAACACACCATTCGCAGATGTTCAAGGGGAGTCAAGAGGTGCTGCTAGAGTTGCAATGGGATACTCCTTTTTTCACTGGGGTGTGAGTCAATGGTCCGTTTTTGCAATTGTTGGCTTAGTTATTGGATTCCTTCAATTCCGCAAGCAAAAAAATGGTTTGGTTTCTACAGCGCTTGAGCCGATTACAGGTACAAAACCAGCAGTGAAAAACACAATTGATACACTTGCTGTCGTCGCAACTGTAATGGGGATCGCAACATCCGTCGGACTGGGTGTCCTGCAAATGAATGGCGGACTCAATGCCGTTTTTAATACTGGAAACTCTATCGGCATACAGATGATCATTATTTTAGTGATATTCATTGCCTATATGATTTCATCTTCAACCGGACTTGATAAAGGGATCGCGATGTTGAGTAACCTGAATCTTGGAATCGCGATTGTGCTATTGTTATTCGTCTTGATTGCCGGACCAACAGTCTTTATCATGGAAAGCTTCACGCTTGCGATTGGTGACTATTTCGCCAACTTCATTCAATATAGTTTGAGGCTTCAACCATATCAGGAAGGAACCTGGACAAGAGATTGGACAATCTTTTACTGGGCATGGGCGATTGCATGGTCCCCATTTGTTGGAGCGTTCGTTGCCAGGGTATCAAAGGGCAGGACCATCAGGGAATATATTTTTGGCGTCATGGTCATCCCGCCTGTAATTGCCTGTCTCTGGATCGCAGCATTTGGCGGAACAGCATTATGGAATGATTTGAATTATGACACAGGAATTGCTGCGGCAGTAAATGCAGATTTAACATCTGCTCTATTCAAGACTTTTGAAGTGCTTCCAATGACGTCAGTTTTATCGATATTATCGATCATTTTGATTTTCACATTCCTGGTAACATCAGCGGACTCCGCAACCTATATATTGGCGAGCATGACGACTTCCGGAAGTTTGAACCCGCCAAGGTTCGCAAAAATTGTTTGGGGCTCGCTTATGGCAGCCATCTCGGCAGTTTTGTTATACGCAGGTGGTCTCGAAGCTTTACAGACTGCTTCATTGATTGCCGCACTACCATTTACAGTGTTGCTTTTGCTGTTAATGTTCGCGATTCTTAAGCTTCTGAAAAAAGAGCCACTGCCAATAAGGTCTGCAGATTTAAGGCGATTCAGGAGATTGGAAAAAGCAGCAAACAAGGATACAAAGGAAAAATAAAATGAAGAAGTTAGCCGGAGGATCCATTAAGGGGACTCCGGCTTTTTGTGTATGGCTAAGACTGCAATAACATTCTTCACTAAGATTGCGAGCCGCGTTCCAGCACTTGCAATTTATCTCAGACTGCGATTTAAGAAAAATTTAAGATTTAATTTATAAGCAGTTTAGAAATGAAGGTTACCCTTTGCCAGCGGCTCGGGTTAGCCGCCGCCCGGCTTTCGAAGCCAAAGCTGATTCTTCTGGATGAACCTGCAAATGGTCTTGATCTTGATGGGATGCTGATATTCAGAAATAGTTTTATAAAATCCACGCTGCAGTCTTTGCAGCGTTTTTTATTTTTGAAATGTCTGAAGCTTTATGTATGTGTTGGAAAATTAGGAAATATAATGGGATGTACTTTATGATTGAAAATTTCTGCCAATAAAATTGGTAAATAAAGGAGGATAAAGAATGAACTTAACTATTACTCAATTAAAAAAGAAATCCCTGGAAGCATTAAAAGGAAAGTGGGGCATAGGTGTGCTCCTTACGTTCCTGGTATTTTTAATCACGACCTTTGTGCCGATGATTGTTGAAATATTCGCTAGCGGAGGATTTAGGACTTGGGCGAACCAAACAGAAACCCCGGTTATCGCAGACCTACTTAATATCTTCTTTTCTTTTTTGTTTATTCCGCTGTCAGCTGCGGGTTATTGGTTTTATCTTACCATTGCCAGGTGGAATGACCCAAAGATATCAGAGGTGTTCGCTGTTTATAAAGACTGGGAACTTTCCCTGAAAGTTATTGGAACAGCTATCCTGGTGGGAATTTTTACAATGTTATGGATGTTATTATTAATTATTCCTGGATTGATAAAGGGTATTTCATATTCACAATCGTTCTTCCTGTTAAGAGACAATCCAGAATACTCAGCGCTTGAAGCAATTACGGAGAGTAAAAAGAGGATGAAAGGTTACAAATGGAAATTCTTTCTGATGAACTTGAGTTTCATTGGCTGGGTGTTTATCGCGATTTTCACGCTTGGAATTGGATTTTTATGGTTATCTCCATATATAGCAACAACCAATGCTAATTTCTATAATGAATTCATTTTTCCACAAGGAAATGAAGAAAAGGAATCAGCGGAGTTGGAACTTTAATTTGCGATTACATTTATAAAGAAATATATAGGATAATTTTGTAAAATGTCTAATAAAAGTAATTCTAGTCGTATAGAGAAATGAGGTAGAATAATGAGGTTTGACACGTCCACCCTATTTTTAATTGATAAGAAAGATGGATTCACTCCGACGTTTAGCCAACTTGTTTCTATGATGATTTATACGCGGGATACTACGTTAGAGGCTGTAGAAGGTCTTACGGTAGAGAAGCTGGACTTTCTTATCCATGATGAGGCGAATTCCATCGGTATGCTGCTTGGCCATATGGCTGCAGTGGAACGGATCTATCAAATTATTACCTTTGAAAAACGTGATCCGACTGAGGAGGAAGTGGGAATTTTGCATGCCGGTCTTGAGCTTGATGAGCAGGGAAGAACAGCATTTAAAGGATTTCCACTTGAATATTATTTAGAAGATCTTGCAGCAGCGCGTCATGATACATATAAAAAGTTCCAGACGCTGACAGATGACTGGCTGTTCGAACAAACAAATTGGTGGTGGAACCAGCCTGGAAACAATTATTTCAAATGGTTCCATGTGTTTGAAGATGAGCTCAATCACCGAGGACAAATTAGAATGATTAAAAAGATTTATAGCAAGGAGAAAGATCGTTTAGTTAAATAGGAACAATAATATATATTCAGCTATTATTCTACAAATTTTAAAAAGTTTTGAAACTAAATCCCATGATAATCGTATTACATATCAAGAAATAAATGGAATAAGGGAGGGTGCTTGTTTCGATTTTAGCAAGGGGTGAGTAAAAATGGAGCTGTTTGGCATGCCATTAGAAACGATTTATTTTTACGGATTGGTTATTTCTGGTGGTGTCACGATTATTTATTTGTTTTTCGGTGACGCTCTTGAGGGACTGACAGAAGCAATTCCTTTTGTGAATCCAACATTAGTCTTTTCCTTTGTTGCGATTTTTTCTGCAGGTGGGTATTTAGGTGAAGTTTTTACAAAGCTGCACAGTGTTTTGATTGCTGCTGCTTCTGCAATTATTGCTCTTATTCTAGTAACTTTGCTGAATGTTTTTGTGCTGATTCCACTATCCAATGCCGAAGAATCCCTCGTGTATAAAGAAAGTGACTTAAGAGGGAGGATCGGAACCGTCATCACTGGTATCCCGGTCGACGGCTATGGTGAAGTCATGATTGAGAATATCAGCGGCCGCATCTCTAAACCGGCAGTCAGTTTTACAGAAACAGAAATACCTTATGGAAAAAAAGTACTGATCATCGATATTGAAAATGGAGTATTGCAAGTCAAGTTGTATGAAGAGTTAGAGACTTATATTTAGGGGGAAAAGGTATGGATCTTATGTTTATTGTTATTGGTTTTGTTGTCTTCCTTGTCATCGCTATGATAGCCGTTTTCATCACCAAATATAAAACGGCTGGGCCTGACGAAGCTCTGATTGTTACGGGAAGCTTTTTGGGAAGCCGCAATGTGCACACGGATGAATCGAATAATAAGATAAAAATCATCAGAGGCGGCGGTACGTTCATCTTCCCTGTATTCCAGCAATCCCGCCCGTTAAGCCTGCTCTCGAGCAAGCTTGAAGTAACCACTCCGGAAGTTTACACAGAGCAAGGCGTGCCGGTAATGGCGGATGGAACGGCTATCATCAAGATCGGCGGATCCATCAGTGAAATCGCAACTGCTGCCGAACAATTCCTTGGCAAGACAAAGGAAGATCGCGAAAATGAAGCAAAGGAAGTATTAGAAGGGCATCTGCGTTCGATTTTAGGATCGATGACTGTAGAAGAAATCTATAAGAATCG
>NZ_JBIQOE010000187.1:0-2410 GCF_047739415.1 Mesobacillus sp.
TGACTTCATTGGGCGGACCGAAATCGAAATGTGTAGCCGACTGTCCAGAAACGCAGAAACTGGAGACTCCGACAAAGAAGCGCTTTTTGCTTCTGCCGGCGGAGTTGAAGTTTCGGAGTTTCTAGGAGGCGCAACTAGACAAGCGACTCGAGGGGCTAGGCGCTGGAGCTGGATTAAGACCACTACATGTAATTATCTCACCTAAATAATTTTATAATTTACTGAACAACACGAAGAAGCCTGGCATTCAACGAATGCCAGGCTTCTTATCTAACCATGTTAAATTTCCATCGTCCATCTTTCTTCTTGCGTCTTTTTCAACTGTTTTTCCGTCTCCTCAGGGTAAACATTCCGGAATTTATGGTGATCTGCAGGGATGATTTCTACCATTTTTGCAATCATATCCTCAGGATCGAATTGATTCTTCAACCCTTCCTCCTGCTTTTCCATATCCTCTTTCCTGGTAAAATTCTTGTCCTCATCGAACCACTTCCACTTCTCCTCTGCCGCCCGCTTGTTGAAGCCAGTTTCGAATGCGCCCGGGTTAATCGTCGCTACTTTTACATTGTGCTTTTCCAACTCCGACTTCATTGTTTGCGCGATTCCCTCAATCGCATGCTTCGTGGCCGTATATGACCCGACATAAGGTGTTGCTGAGATACCGGCCATCGAGCTCATGAAAATGATTTTTCCATTTCCTTTTTCCACAAGCTTACGCGCAGCGAGTTGCACAGTCTCCAACGTAGCGAAAACATTCACCTCAAAGAGAGCACGAATCCGGTCCATCGGCACCTCAGCCAGCGGCCCGCCTTCATTGATCGCCGCGTTCGCGACAAACACATCAAAATCATACTCCTTGATCTGCTCACGATCCCGCTCATTTGTAATATCAAGCTTGAAAACTTCCATATCAAGCCCCTGCTCCTCAGCTTCCCGCATCAAATCCGTCTTCTGGGAAGTCAGCTCAGTCGTCGCAATCACCCGGTGCCCCTTCTTCGCAAGCCCAAGTGAAGCACCCCTGCCAAGCCCGCTGCCAGCACCCGTAATAAAAATCGTTTTAGCCATGTCCAAATCCTCCTATCAAGAAACTAATATTTCCATCTTCCCGGGAGGAGGACATGTGAAACATAGAAAGCTTAGCAGGCTAAATAGCAAAAAAATGCCCAGAGAATTTGATGTCTCTTAGCACAGCCCCATGCGTGGGGTTATTCCACATTTAGTCTCACTTCACAATGTATCATGATCACTTCTCATTTAGTTGATAGCATAGTTGAACCACACCAGAGGAAAACCTTTTTGTTTCAACTAGTTTTAGATTCACCCTTTGCTTAATATCAATAAAAAGGGGGTTTCCTTCTCCTAAAATAATTGGGTGAACAGACAATCTAAATTCATCTACAAGCCCTAAGTTTATAAAGGTTGTAATTAGACTAGCTCCACCATAAAGCCAAATATCTTTACCAGGCCTATTCTTTAATTTAATGATTTCATCCTCAATATTTTCATTGATAAATGTAACGTTATTTTCTGACCTTTTTTGTGTTTTTGAAAACACATATTTCTCTTTACTATGGACCAATCTCCAAATATCATTTTCTGTATCAGAAACTTCAGTATCAGGTTTATACTCACCCCATAAATCATAACTTCTTCTTCCATATAAAATAGTATCTATTTGATGCAGGAAATTCTTAAAGTCCATATCGGGATCCATAATGCACCAGTCTACTTCCCCTTTAGGACCTTCAATAAATCCATCTAAAGTAACTGCTAAATCTAAAAGTATTCTTCTTGGTCTTTCGTACTTGATCATATTTTATCCTCCTTTAGTCGAATAACTTGTTGCCCATCGCTTAATAAGAAACAGCCACCTGGTTTGGCGGCTGATTCTGATACTTAATCTACAAAACAAATCACTTTCCGTATAAAATTTATACCCTCAACAATCCTCGGAAACCTCTTGCACCATAATAGGAATCCGCACCATTGTGGTACACAAAAACTGTGTCGTAGCGGCGATCGCAAAAAAGAGCCCCGCCAAGTTTTCTAATATTCTCAGGCGTTTGCACCCAGCTCGACGTTTTCAGATCGAAGTTTCCAAGTTTCTGCAGGTCCCGGTATTGTTCTTCTGTTAGAATTTCAATTCCCATCGCTGTTGCCATATCCATAGCGCTATTTTCTGGTTTGTGTTTTTTCCTTGCCTCCAGTGCTTCACGGTCGTAACAAACACTTCTGCGGCCTTTAGGACTTTCGGCTGCACAATCATAAAAGATGTATTCGCCCGTCTCCTGATCAAGACCCACAACATCCGGTTCCCCGCCCGTTGCTTCCATTTCATTGAGCGACCATAGTTTTTCAATATTGTTATCGAGCTTAGCTTGTACTTCAGCCCATTCAAGACCTTCATGTC
>NZ_JBIQOE010000188.1:0-5213 GCF_047739415.1 Mesobacillus sp.
CAGTTATACATTATGGGGGACGTCTTTTCCTTTCTCCAGAATAAATGTCGAAATGTTTCGAATTATATACGGACATTATAATCGACTAATTCTGGACAGGCAATACCGTCAACTTTCGGAAATTTAAGGATGTCAAAAACAAGAAAATATTCTTAATTTTGGAGAGTTTATTCATACTTCGTTGTAGGTAGTTACTAGTAAACAGCTAAAAAGCATTAACACTTGCTGTTAACTACTTACAAATCGGATGAATACGATTGAAAGAAAAAGGGGATTGAACAACTCAATCCCCTTTTAACTACTTACTATTAACCAGTTAATAAGCAGCATTAACACTTTCTATTAACTACTTACAAATCGTCCGCAAGAAACATTTAAATAAAAATAAAAAAATGCGTTAATCCTTTTGCGGATCAACGCATTAATATTTTTAAAAATTCTGCTACACAAGGACATCGAAATGAATTTTAGCTACTTCTAGTTCTAAATCCTTTAATGCTGTTCGGATATATTCAATGTATTTCTCCTGCAACCAGTCACGCGCAAATTCATTGGGTGCAATGACAGTAATTAGTTCATTATCCTTTTTGAGCAGCACATTTGCAAACCAAGTATCGAATGAAGGCTTACTAATTTTTTCTTGCATGTAAGTCTTAATGTATTCAAGGAGTTTAACCTCGTCCTCATTCATGCTTCGCTCCAGTTTTACCTGGTTAGCTGTTTTATTGGATTTACTGGTCTTGTTCTTTTGTGATGCTTTGATCAGTTCCCCGTATTGCAGCCATTGTTTATAGATACCCTCAAAATCCACTTGCACTTCCATTTTGACTGGTTCGTTATTATTAATCATGGTCTTAACGTACTTTTCATGTTCCATCCGTAGCTTTTTTGGAAGACCTTGCTGCTCTTTCTTTAAAGCTTTCTTGATATGAGGTGGAGCATCATCAGGAATAAAGATATCTGGATCACCATAAATCAATTTCTTGGATAGCAAAGGTACCTTCTTCCGGATTTTGAATATCGGTCCTTCTTCGATACCATCCCTCGTCAAATTCCATACTCCGAATTTATAGGCGAATCCATACCTTTCAAGCAGTTCCATGAAATTATGGATCGTCGGTCTGGACTTGTCCATCTTTTGGCTGATAAGTTCAAAATTCGGGAAGCACCAGTCTTTATTTCCATATGCATGTCTTTTTAGGTGGCCATAAAGCGCTAAGCCCTCTGCGTTTAAGTAATACCCCCAAAAGTCAAACAGATAATTATTAAAAATCGTTAATTCTCCATCAATATATGGAATGCTTTCTCCGTATGAATCCAGGGAAAACTTTCGTACTTCTTCTTCAGTAAACTTAACTTTATCCTTTTGGGGGTAATAGTAGGTTCGAGTTACAAGGTTTTCCTGGCTTTCCTCTTTCAGCAGTCTCAGACGCGGCTCTACCATGCCTGTCTCGACTTCCCTGAAATACTCCAGGTTGTCACTCTTCCCTTTTAAATTATTTCTCTTTTCTTCTTCCAAAATAAAAACCTCCGAATCTCCTTCCCTACCCAAATTACATAAGAAAAAGACTTGAAGATTTCTTGCTTGAAATTCAATGACCTAATTGATAGAATAGGCTTAATTAAACAAGTAAGAAATCCCGCCTTCTTTATTTTCATTAATCTGCAGCGGCCAAACTGGAGGATTAATGAAAAGCCCTGGGTGGGTTTTTTTATGTATTTTTTCTTTAACTACCTGTATATGCTTTTTTTACCATGATAACAAATATATCGGTAATATTCTATGAATCTGTTGGCCTTTAAGCTGGGTTTTTGTCGAAAAATCGTTGGTAAAAAAATGAAAAAGCCCCTAGCAAAGAAACCGGTCTATATGATCGGCTTTCCGCTAGGGGCTTTCCCTTGGTATTCCAGTTGTGTGTACTTCTATTAAATCACGATAATATCTCTTAATCAATCCCTTATCATTTTTATTGGTTAATTTGTCTGTTTTTGGGATATATAAATACAAAAAAATATCACAAGGCAGGTGTGACTTTGTGAAGCCTTATAAATGCAAGGAATTTAATAAATACGGTATTGTTAGGCTCCCTTGTAAATGGAGAAGGCAATTTGATTTCACTCCTGGAAAATTAGTGGATCTCGTTTATAAAAAGGAATCTATCATTGTTAAGAAGCATAATCCGAAAAGCACTGACAACTCACGTATTGTTTCAGGTGAAGGAACAATATCAATACCAGCTGAGTTAAAGAGACTGTTGAGCTTAACACCTGACGATGAAATCTGCATATATATAGATAAGGACAATGAGTGTTTTATATTAAAGCCACTTTAAAATGAGTTAAATTTTGTGGGGACTTTCCATTTTTAAATCTCTTTTTTCAGTATTGGTTAGAGAAAATTTCTTTTCTTTTCTACTGTTATTTTTATATACTCATCCCTCTATAAATATTGATATATCAACGGTTTGACCCGTTGGTGGGATGTCAAAAAAATATTTTTCGACATATACCCTAACAGAAATTAATAAATATGTGATTCTCTTACAATTAGTGGGTACGCTACGCGGTCACTACCGGGTAATAATGGAAAAGTAGTGATCAGTATATATACGATGCACAATGGATCTCTGCGTAGCTTATGATGACGTACCCTCCCATGTCTCTGGGCATCAAAGTGCCTACATTCCTTCGTTCGGTCTAGTCATAAGGCAGAGGCTAGCGAAGCTCCTTTAGGGACTCGAGGTCGAATGGAAAAAATAGTGCCAGCTTCTCCGTGTCATCCTGTTGTCTAGGTCTTTTAAAGGGGATGCAGAACTTTACATAGCCTCTGCGAGACTAGGAATATCCTTCATCATTCGCTTTGCGTCAAACGCTTTGTGCTTCGTGCTGATCCCATGTAGTACTTTTAAGAGTTTCCCGCATAGGACCACGATGGACTGCTTCTTGCGTAACGGATTGTCTTTACGAGTTGTGTAATACTCATGTAGCCTTCTAAAGGCATCATTATGGCGAACCATTGGCATCATCACTCGGAATAGGAGGGCTCGAAGCCTTCTTCTGCCCCTTTTGGAGATTCTCTTTTGTCCCTTGTGCTGGCCGGAGGAATTTTCCCGTAATGTCAATCCCGCGAGTTTGATTAATTGGCGTGGATCTTCATAGTGAGAAAAGCTTCCGATTTCAGCTAGTAAATCTACAATCGTTGTATCTCCAAGTCCATGAACCGTTGAGAGCCATTCGTATTCTACTGATGTTTTGACCAGCTCGATCAAGTGCTGCGTAATGCTTTCAATCTCCTGTTCCAACTGGTGATAACGGCGAACGAGTGTGGCGATTTCGATACGGGCCATCTCCCGTCCTTCTGTTACCCCAATCGAATCCGAAGCGAGTTCTATGAGTCGTATAGCTTTCGGCCTTTGGGGGGATTTGAGCCCCTCGACCTTACGGTAAAGTGCCAATACTTCATCCGGTTGTTTCTGATGAAGATCGGCCGGAAATGGGGTGCACTCCAGGACAGCCATTGCCATCTTCCCGAATGACGGAAAGACCTGGGCGAACTCAGGAAAATAGCGATCGATCCAGCGAATGATCATGTTTTTGACGGACCCAAGTTCCTCGGTCAACTTGCTTCTGAACGTTGAACCCACACGGAGTTCAGCCTCCATATCCTTTAGGATGCGAGGATAACTGAAGCGCCCATCCTTGATTAAGCGAGCGATGACCAGCGCATCCTTGCGGTCATGTTTGGTTGGCAGGTTATCATCCAACTCCTTTGATCGCTTAACGTGCATAGGGTTGGTCATCACTAGGGGAATGCCCCGTTCCTTAAGGAAATAGGCTAGATTAAGCCAATAATGGCCGGTTGGTTCAATACCGACAATGACCTCCGTCTTTTCATATTCTTTCATGGCAGTCAAAATAAGCTGGTAAAAACTTTCGAAACCCTGGCTGGACTGTAATACCGAGAAAGACTTTCGGAGCACACGTCCACGGTCATCGACAAAGCAGGCGAAATGTTTTCGCTTCGCAATATCGATTCCGACTACGAGTGTATTTTCGGTGACTTGATTTATTTTTTGATTTTGTTTAAAATCCATGTTGGAGTCCTCCTTGGTTAACTAAGTTAGGGGTCAATTCGGTGCACGATTTGACACCCCGTATCATACCAAGAGGGCTCTTTTTTGTTCAAGTCCCCGAAAATCCTTCTAACAGGAATGCTCCTTATTGAGAATTTCAAAAATACGCAAAGCATTTATGTATAACTTACTAATATTATTTTCCTCTCTGTTCTTATTTTCCAAACACAGCCCTTTTTGATAATACAGCTGGCCTAAGTAAGAAATGTTCTCTAGTTGCTTTGATAGTTTAATCCCTGAATCAAGCATTTTAATTGCCTCACTAATAAGCTCTGCTGCATATAATGTCTTTCCATAATTATAATATACTTTAATTAACAAAATGGCTCTTTCATGTTCAAAAGATAGGTTGGCAGTATTAAGGCTAGCGATCAATTCCTTATAGGCCTAGTGACAGGGTAGCTGCTCTAGTCCGCAGGATTTATTCCAATAAAAGTAAATTAATTACTTTGGCTTTTGGTCCTTATGTAGCGATATAATGTCGCTTGACTTATTCCGGTCATTTCCACAATCTCGCTAATACTATATTCCTTAGAGTTGTATAGTTTTAAAGCTTTATTTATCTGATTTTCTTTCACTTTTGGCCGGCCACCATTTCTACCTCTTGCCCTTGCACTTTCCAAACCCTCTTTTGTACGTTGAGCTATTAAATCCCTTTCGAATTGGCTGAATGCTTGAAAGACAGTAAGCATTAGTTTCCCTTGGGGTGTATTCGTATCAAAATTCTCTTTTATGCTAATTAATTTTACGTTTTTACCTTCAAAATACTCGACTAACTCTATCAAATCTTTTGTGCTCCTACCTAATCTCGAAAAACTTTCTACAACGATTGAATCACCAGGTCTTACTTTATCCTTTAATCGAATAAGTTCTGGTCTATCCTTTTTTGTCCCTGACATTTTTTCTGTTAGTATTTCGGTACAGTTGTATTCGTCTAACAAGTCTAATTGCCGGATCAAATCTTGCTGCTTGGTACTAACCCTTGCATATCCATAAATGTATTG
This sequence comes from Mesobacillus sp., assembly GCF_047739415.1. Classification (GTDB taxonomy): domain Bacteria; phylum Bacillota; class Bacilli; order Bacillales; family Cytobacillaceae; genus Mesobacillus. The sequence goes on from NZ_JBIQOE010000188.1 coordinate 5,138, forward strand.
CATCACAATAATCCCCTCTTTTGGCTTTTAACAGTAATAATTTTATCATTAAGGAATGTTTTTGATAATGATAGAT
>NZ_JBIQOE010000189.1:0-6949 GCF_047739415.1 Mesobacillus sp.
ATCGAATGCTCCGCGAAAACACGGGCAAAACTAGGTGCACCCGGTTCCATGGGATTCACATTGTTATCAAGGTAGTATTGTTGTTGCTGGATGCGAAGCTGCAGCTCGCTTTTCCACTCGTCTGAAATACCGCTGCTTGTGATCCGGTTCTGTGTATCAATGATTTGCTGCTGCAATGTCGTCCGCCAATCAACATCCCCAAATCGCTCTAGCCTTCTTTCAATTTCCCTGTATTGAGAATATGTAAAAAGCGCGACAAGCACCGCGATGATCCCCGCAACGATAAGGATTCTTTTTTTGCGGACGATTTTCAACATCTCATTCCTGACGAGGTTAATCAATCGTCTCACCCCCAGTCAGTTCAAGGAAAAGGTCTTCAAGTGCAGGCAATTTTCTGTTCATTTCATTTACCCGGACTCCCTTTTCCACCAGCATCTGGTTCCATATAGCACTTTCATTTTCTAAATAAGGAGTAACCAAAGCTCCATCTGCTCCATCCGAAACCGTCGTCACTCCACCCAGAATCTCTTTCGCAGTATCACGCGGTTCGGCATGCCAGATGACTTTTTCCTGGAGTGCCAAAAGATTTTCAACATAGTCAACTTTAATGACCGAACCTTTAGAAATGATCGCAACCCGGTCACACATCAGCTGTATTTCGCTGAGCAAATGGCTCGATACCAACACAGTCAATCCTTCTTCTTCGGCCAAATAACGAATGAAATTCCGCATCTCCCTTATCCCCATCGGATCCAGTCCGTTTGTCGGCTCGTCCAAAATCAGGACCTTTGGCTTTCCCAGCAAAGCCTGAGCAATCCCAAGACGCTGCCGCATCCCAAGCGAATACGTACTGACACGATCATGAATCCGTTCATCCAATCGCACAAGTTCCACCACATAATTCATATGCCCCCGGTCCACTTCAGGCAGCATCCTCGCAAAATGCTCGAGATTTTCCCATCCCGTCAAATACGAATACAGCTCGGGATTTTCAACAATACAGCCCATTTGCGACATTGCCTTCGTAAAATTCTTCCTGACATTGTAGCCGCCGATTTCGATTGTGCCTGAACTAGGTTTGATCAAACCTACCAGCATCCTGATGGTCGTAGTTTTACCAGCGCCGTTTGGACCAAGAAAGCCAAACACTTCGCCTCTTTTTAAATCAAAGTCAATGCCTTTGATGATCTCTTTTTTACCAATCGTCTTTTTCAGTCCTTTAACAGAAAGCGTAATCTCACTCATCGTTCTCCCCCCTTACCATGTAATCAATGAAGCGACCCGTTCAGCGATCAGCCTGTAGCCTTCAGCGTTAGGGTGGAATTTATCTGTGTACAAATAATCGTTTACACTAAGCTGGAATAAGTCAAATGTCGGCACATAAACCGCCTTTTCATTCTGGTCAAGCAGCTGATTCGCATCATAATTCCAATCTCGAACGATTTTTGTTGTCAGCTCGGAATCATTCAGATCAATGAACGGATTATACAGGCCAATATGAAAAACAACAGCCGAGTCGTTCATAGTCCTCACTTCTTTTAAAATGGCTTCCAGGTTTTTCAAATAACTTTCCTTCGCCTGAGCGATTTTCTGCTCATCCATTTGCAAAAATGTTTGGCCGCTCTGGAACAAGTCATTGCCGCCTATCGTAATGAGGATGTAGTCAGCACTCTGGATCTTCCTCTGGATTTCCCCTTGCTTCAGCTGGTCTAATAGCTGGTTTGAACGGTAACCTTTAACACCGAAGTTATGTATTGTGATTTTTTCTTTAGATTTCTCTTCAAGCTCATCAACAAGATAACCGATATAGCCTTTTCCTGTATCATCCCCGGTTCCACGAGTCAGCGAATCTCCAAGAGCCACAACCACCTTACCATCTTTTTCGGTTAATACATCTTCAATTGGCTTAGCCTGCTCAATTGCTCCAGACGCCCCGTTGCTGAAAAATTGATTCTGAATCGTCCATCCAAGACCGAACAGCATTAATATTAATGAGAGCACTGAAAAAATCAGTGTTAACCTAACCGAATACTTTTTCACCTGACCACCCTCGTTCCACTAATTGGTAAGCTTTATTTTATAATAACTTCGAACGGAATAAAAATGATAATACTGTGGCGATGTGCTGGATTATCGTAAGAATTTCGCAAACTTACCCTATAAACGCAAAAAAGCGCGCAGCTTTATATGCTGTACGCGCTTTTAGATGGCAAATGCATGTTTTCCGATTGTTTTAACGACATCTCTAGTAAAGATCCACTGGCTTGTCGCAGTCTCTGGATTATAGAAGTAAAGACTATCAATATTATTTTCATTTTCAAGGGCATCTTCAACTGCTTTGATTGCTTCTTCACCTGCCGGTTTATTGATCGCACCATTCTGGACCGGCTGGAATGCATTTCTTTGATAAATGACTTCTTTTACTGTATCAGGAAATTGTTCGTGCTCTACTCGGTTAAGGACCACTTCGGCAACGGCAACCTTGCCTTCATAAGGCTCACCTTTTGCTTCCGCATGGACCAGGCGGGCAAGAAGCCTTACTTCTTCTTCTTTAATGAAGCGTTTATCAGTGACCGAAGACTCCTTCGTATCAACATCAACTTTCTTCGTTTTCAATGTTTCCGCATCTTGATTGCTCTTCGTCGTTTCGGCAAAGACTGTATATGAACCAATCACTAAAGTAAGGATGGCAACTAACATAATAATTTTTTTCATTGTAAACCTCCTGTTTTTGTTTATTAGACTGAACAGGCCCTATATTAGGCTAACAGGTTTACAATCATAGCACACTAGTGAATCATTGGGTTAATTTTAAACTTCATACCAGCTTGGGTAAAAACTGTATATATTATTACGTAATAATGCTCATTCGTAATCTTTGTTACAAATTTAACATCAAAAAGTGTCTCCATTTATAAAGCAAAAATCAATTTGTTATCGAAAAAAGTGCACTCAAATTTCTAAGTGTGTGAATTCTCGCTGTCAGGATAAACAAGTCTGAATGATAATGTTCAACATAATCATCAATGATCCGCAGACCTTTCAAAAACCGCTCCACCAATAATAATGTGTATTTTTCATCCCACTCAAACATATTGATTCTCGCAAGCTCCTCAGCGAGCTGATAAAACTTATACTCCTCCACCCAGAGCTTGACTTGATACAGCTTATCATGGTTCAAAATCAATCCAGACTTACTTTTATAACATTTCTGGACAAAATCCGCAAAACCCTTGATGTTTTCCGCCAGCAGGTTGGCTTTTTGCATCTCAATATTCACTCTCACCAACTCCTTCTATAACACAAATATGTTTTAGACAGGAATTTTACAACTTCAATGCCACCATTTGGATATTTATGTTAAAATTAAGAAAACCACTAGGGGCTACTCTTTATGAAGTCAAATTTTCAAAGGAGAAAAATCCAACAGAAATATCGGGAAGAAGTTGGCAAGAAAACCGAAAAAGATCGCTTTTCTATATTGATCAATATTATTTCTCTTGTTGTTATTGTGGTTTTTATTTTAAATCTGTATATTGACTGGTTATAAACGAAAGGAGAAATGAACATGCTTTGGTTAGCACTGTTTTCCCCGTTAATTGTATTGGTTCCCCTTGCTTTTTATATGGATAGAAAAAAAGGAACCGGTGACCCGAAACTTGATTCTGAAAATCACCGAATTGAACAAGACCAGGCCCTGCACGACAAGTCTTTCATTTTTCCAGGCGGAAATGGTCCATCTGATAGCCAATAAGTCTTAAGCAAGCAAAAAAGCATCGTAATCGATGCTTTTTCAGTCTATATATTCAGCCATTTTCTTAAGCAACTCATCAGAATTCTCTGCAGTTACAAAATCGCCATTGACCATTGCATATGGAGACATCCTGCAGTCCTTGCACCTGCTCTGGCATTCGAATTCCTTATGCTCTACATTTTTCCGGCTTAAGAATTGATTATAGGCAGCATAATTTTCTTCCTGTAAAAACTGCTCCAAATTCCGCTGGCAGAATTCAATCTTTGCTTTCTTTTGTTTGGAAAAAAGCTTCTGGATCATATTCATTATGAAACTTCCTTTACTGAAAAAGTCCGCTCTAAAAAGCGATCCAAAACCATGTTGCCAAAAGGAATGAACGCAACTGCAAATGCACTAACTGCCCATAAAAACGACCATCTAACCTTTAATGTCGTATATATAATCATAAGCACATATAAAACAAATAAAAAACCGTGCAAAGAACCTACGAACCGAACAGCCTCTGGAAAACCAGCCCAATACTTAAGCGGCATCCCAATGAACACCAGGATCAACAACGATCCACCCTCAAACAAACCCATTAAACGAAACCGGCTGATAGCTGTATTTTGCATACTTAACACCTACTTCCTAACCAAGAAATTATAACATTTTTTAAGAGTAACTAAAAATACTAAAATCTAGCACATAGCAGACCGACTATAATAGAAAGGGGGGAATAAACATGATTATCCAAGAGCGGGAAAGTGAATTTGTGATGGTTGCCCAGCATGACCATGCCATGGTTTCGCGGGACGCAGCACAATGTTGGAGAGATGAATATTTTCCCGGAATAGACAAGAAAGATTCGGTAGTTCTCGCTGTACGGGAACACGACAGATGCTGGATTGAACCAGACGAGGAACCTTTATGGAATGAACAAACTCAGCAGCCCTACTCCTTTATGGATTATCCGGGACGGCCGAAGCTTGCCTTTTATACAAAAGGAATCGACGCAATCGTCCAAATGGATCCATACGCCGGCCTCCTGTGCAGCCTTCACTACGCATCATTCCTGAAAGATGCAACAAGCACGATCGGGAAGAATTTTTGGATCGCGGAAAAACAAAGACAGCAGAAGTTGCTAAAGGAATTAGGAATCGAAAAAGTCGAGTTGTTATCTTTCCATTTAAATCTATTAAAATTCTGCGATAATTTGTCATTGTATATTTGCCTGAATGACCCCGGAACGCTAAAAGAACAAGAGCACTATTTTTACCGAGAAGGCTTTCCACAGAAATTTTCGTTCGCCAATAACCAACACATCCATGCAGAGTGGCTTGATCAAGAAACAGTGTCACTGTCAATTTCGCCCTCCAAGAAAAAACTCCATGTCAGACTGCCCTATAAAGCTGTTGATAAAAAACTCATCAAAGAAAATGGATTGGCTGCAGCTTATCAGGATAGTCCTGTCTGTTGGAGAGACGTTACATTTGTCTGAAAATCCGCCCGGAGAACATCGCTGAGCGGATTTTTTGTTACATCATCTAATCGATCTGTCAGGAGAATTTTAAACAAATGTAATGAAAACGCCCAAAAATTGAAATCTAACTATGGGATAATGACTACTTCACTATAAAGATTGAATAGGTGTTGGTGGTGTTAAAATGGAAGTAAGAAGAAAAGTGAGATGGCCACGAGTAATATTGGCCCTGATGATACTTGGAATCTTTATGGTTGGTCTGGTTACGATATTTCAGTACATAGAAGGAACTTATAAAGCAATAAACCAACCATTTAAAAAAGCTGAAGCAGATTCGTTTCAAGGAGAGAAGGTTGCTAAAGAGGAAGTGAACGTTCTTTTACTAGGAAGTGACTCACGCGGGGAAAAGAATGCCCGAACGGATACAATCATGGTCGCACATTACAACCCACAATCTAACAATGTAAAACTTATTTCACTAATGCGGGATATGTATGTCTCCATCCCTGGATATGGAAAGCAAAAATTAAATGCAGCCTATTCCCTTGGTGGAACTGAATTACTGAGGCAAACGATAAAAATCAATTTCGGGTTGAGCATCCATAATTATGCCATCGTTGATTTTAAAGGTTTTGAGAAAGCAGTAGACCTCCTCGTTCCTGAAGGAATAGAAGTAGACGTCCCCTATCAGATGTCAGAGGGTATTGGCATGACAATAGAGGAAGGCACACAACAACTGCATGGCAAAGAACTATTAGGATACGTCCGTTTCCGCCAGGATCGCCTAAGTGATTTCGGACGAGTCCAGCGACAGCAAGAAGTGATTTCCAAATTAAAAGACGAAGCTGTAAGTCTTAATAGCGTAACCAAGTTACCTGAAATGCTGGACCTTTTACATACTAACATTGATACAAATATCGACTCCCCCACACTTTTAGCCATCGGAAAAGACGTGTTGACTAATGCAGGCCGAGAAATGCAAACAATACGGATCCCGCAAGATGGAAGTTTTGAAAATACACGCCTAGACGGAATTGGTGAAGTGTTGGAAGTGGATTTTGATCAAAATAAGGATGCACTTGAAGATTTTTTGGAGAGTGATTCAAATTAGTCATCCTTTGAAAAATGCCTTGCTCTGTGTGGTGGGAGCAAGGCATTTAATTAGTCTATTAAAATCATTTCTTATAAACTTCGTTCACTAATGTATAGTTGGCGGGACTGTGTAAGAAGTATGTCCAAAGTCCGAAAACAACACCAATTTAAATGATAAATCCCTAACATTACATTTCCTCTAATTTATTTTTTTAATTTCTTTCACTTTGGCTCTTCCTGGCTTCGAACCGCTGATGCCACCGTCTATCGTTGCTCGGATTTTATCACCAAGTTGGTACTCTTCAATAGGAACTCCTTCTAATTCGGTAAAATCAAATATAAATGAATTCATGTCCATCTGCTTTATTTCGTCTTTCATCCATTCATAATCCAGCTTATTTAATTCTTCTCCAATTAACAGGCTGTTGTTCCTCCGTTCTAGCACATAGCCTTGAACGATTACTTCAGGTTTTTCCGTTTGTTTCTGCTCAGATTGCCCGATAATGTAATTTGCAATCTTTGTAAACTTCACCCCATCTTGGCTCTCGTCACAATCCTTCCAGCTAATTTCTCGCTTCCCTCCATTTATAAACACCTTTAAGTTGTACTTTATGGCGTTTGGGCGATTACATGATGCAATG
>NZ_JBIQOE010000190.1:0-3271 GCF_047739415.1 Mesobacillus sp.
CCGTTACATCTATATCTGGATTCCGATGGTTAGCCTTATAATAGTGACTGCTGTATTTATTAGAAAGCAGTCCGGGAATTGACATGATGATGGACAGAAAGAGTGAGATTGAGGGGAGAAGTGTCCGATTTAGATGTGATGACAGAAAGAGCAAGATTGAAGGAGAAAGTGTCCGTCATAGACATGATGACGGACAGAAAAAGCGGGAATGAGGGGGAAAGTGTCCGTCATAGACATGATGAAGGACAGAAAGAGCGAGATTGAGGGAGAAAGTGTCCGTCATAAACGTGATGAAGGACAGAAAGAGCAAGATTGAAGGAGAAAGTGTCCGTCATAGACATGATGACGGACAGAAAGAGCAAGATTGAAGGAGAAAGTGTCCGTCATAGACATGATGACGGACAGAAAGAGCAAGATTGAAGGAGAAAGTGTCCGTCATGGACGTGATGACGGACAGAAAGAGCGAGATTGAGAGAAAAAGTGTCCGTCATGGACGTGATGACGGATAGAAAGAACGAAATTGGGGTAAGAAGTGTCCAGCATGTTTGATTTTAAAAGTGATAATACGTGGATATTGCTGGGGAGCGTTCGTTTAAAGAGTCGCTTTTTTATTTTTGGTAAAAAGAAGGAAATAAGCTGCTTCTGTCGAATTCTGTTTACCTAGAAAATTTATACTTATCAGGGAGGAAATATGGGATACATAGAGGATTTACGGAAGGATATTGGGCATCAGCCTTTGATCCTGGTTGGTGTTGCAGTGGCAGTCATCAATGAACAGGGAGAGTTTTTACTGCAGAAACGTCATGATGGTCAATGGGGTGTTCCCGGCGGGTTTATGGAGTTAGGTGAATCTACTGAAGAAGCTGGCAGAAGAGAAGTATTCGAGGAAACTGGCCTGGAAATTGGCCAGTTAAATCTGGTTGGTGTTTTTTCGGGTAAGCAGCACCATGTAAAGCTGCCAAATGGAGATGAGTTTTATCCAGTTACTGTTGCTTATGTATCAAAAGAAATCCTTGGTGGAGTACTCAAAGCGGATGGCATTGAAACAACCGAAGCTCGCTTTTTCAGTGTGAGTGAGTTGCCTGACCAGCTTAATCCTTTAATCAAGAATCTAATGACGCAATTTACGGTACAGGTTTAAGGATTTTTGCATGCATAAAAGAGTGAAGAAAAAGTTAGTTAGTTTGTATACGGGTGAATTGTTTGCTGTTTTCACTTTTGCTCTTATATGGATTCTGTATATTCAGCTTTTTGAATGGTCAGTTCCTTACTTAACCTCCTATCCGTCGGTATACGCGTTTGCCCTGCTGGAATTTATTTTGCTGCAGGGAAGCTATTACTGGTATTTAAAGCTAAAACAGATTCAACAAAATGATTTTACACCTCTGCCTGGTCGTCAGTTAAAAGTTTTTGCGAATTTTAAAAGGCTGAATACCGGGTTAATCGTAATAGGTATGTTTGTATTAATCTATCAAATCATCAGCAAACCAATTGAATTGTATTGGTTTATTTTTGTCTTTCTTTTTGCTGTAATCGAACATATTAACTACTACTACGTTCGCCTATCCTATCAAACGATAGAAGAAATAAAGGAATTAAAGCGGCAAAAGGGCTTCCGGAAATCAAGATTGGCAAAAGAACTAGATAGCTTAAAATGAGGAGGACGAACAATGGATGCGACTTTTTATATGGAAAAGGCTGTGTTTAACTATCGGGTAGCGGCGATTATGATCGTGGACAATCATGTACTAATACATAAACAGGCGAAGGACGAGCACTGGGCGTTGCCAGGAGGCAGGGTCGAGCTTCAGGAAGACTCACAGACAAGCATTGTCAGAGAAATAAAAGAAGAGTTAGGGATAGATGTAAAGGTGGACCGGCTGTTCTGGTTCACTGAGAACTTCTTTGACTACAACAATAAGAATTATCATGAAATCGGCTTGTATTATAAAGTTTCCCCACTAAATGGCAGCTTCAACTTCCACAAAGAAGAGTTCTTTGGAGAAGAAGGTGAACGGTTGATTTATCAGTGGGTGCCGATCAGCAGCCTTGAAAAAATCAAGATATATCCCGAGTTTATCAGGACATCTTTGAGTGAATTGCCAGATGCTCCACAGCATCTAATAGTTAAGCAATATAGTATTTGAGGTTAAGCCAATGCTAGCAAAAGTACGCTTCATAATGCATCACTAATGTCTTTTGGACAAACTTAGAAATAATGAAAATGGATTTTGAGGTGGAAAAAGTGGAATTCTACAGCTTCAATAAAAACAACGGAATGAAAATAACCAAGTTCGATTCAGACTTTGTGATGTCACGAATAGTAAGAACGACTAATGCCACTCATATTGGTTTTATGTACCTGGAACCAAACGGGATCATCGGGCATCACCAGGCAACAATGCCGCAGCTTTTATTGGTGGTAAACGGTGAAGGCCATGTAAGAGGAAAGTCCGAAGGCTATTTTAAAGTTGAGCCTGGTACCGCGATTTTCTGGAAAAAAGGTGAATGGCATGAAACGAAAACGGAAGCTGGACTAACTGCAGTCGTCATTGAGAGTGAAGAGTTAAATCCATCAGCTTATATGCCGCTTGCTCACGACGAATAATCCAGGGGAGTTGATTCAATGAGGTTAGGCCTGAAGAAGGACGAAGTTAGGCTTGATGTTTATAACTCTGAGTGGCGTAACGAATTTGACAGGGTGAAAAACGTGATCATCGAAAATACAAATATAGTAGATCATAGAATTGAGCACATAGGGAGCACCGCGATCAAAGGAATGGATGCCAAACCGATAATTGATATCCTGGTCGGAGTTGATGACATTTCAAATTTTGATGAAGGGATCGTCAGCGGATTGAAGAACATCGGATTTTTAAGGCTGAAAGTTCAACGTCCAGGTGAAATCGTATTCGCAAGGTTTACCGATGAAACATATATGGTAAAGACGCAATTCATTCATTTAGTGAAGTACAAAGAGGAATTGTGGAACAATCTTGTGTTTTTTAGAGATTACTTGAACTCAAATGAGGATGCCAGGTTGGAATATTTAAAGGTGAAGAAGGATTATCTTGAAAAGTCTTCCACTGGTGTCAATGAATACACCGACCATAAGGCAGCTTTTGTTAAAAGGATTTTTAATTTAAGAGTAAAAGGAGTCTAATACGCTAATCGAAGGGTTGGTAAAAGTGAAGTTGTTGTATACGGAAACTGAAAGGCTCGTTTTACGCCCATTTAAGGCAGAAGACTATCATAATTGGTATCAGCAGTT
>NZ_JBIQOE010000191.1:0-37508 GCF_047739415.1 Mesobacillus sp.
CCAATCATGAACACGAACATGAATACTCTCTGAATGTTGACCCCTAGCGATTGGACCATTTCCTTGTTCATGACCCCTGCGCGAACGACGAGGCCGATTTTTGTCTTTTTAAGCAGGTATTGCACAGCGAGGAATACTGCAAATCCCACGGCAATGATGAAAACGCGGTATTTGATGATGATGATTCCGCCAAACTCCCAGCTGCCAGAAAGGTAATCAGGGGTTACCGCTGAAATCTGGTTAGGTCCCCAGACCACTTTTAACATCTCCGACAATACAAGCATCAAACCAAGCGTGATTAATATTTGCTGTACATGGTTGCCATAAACCGGTTTAATGATCCAACGCTCAGTTATAATCCCGAGAATCATGCCAGTAAGAATGGCACCGATGATCCCAATAAAAAAGCTTCCTGTCGAGGTATAAATCCAAATGCCACTGTACGCGCCCCAGGCAAACAATCCACCATGAGCAAAGTTTAGTACATCCATCAGACCAAAAATCAAAGTAAGGCCGGCTGCCAGAAGGAAGATCAGCATTCCCGTGGCAAGACCGTTAAGGCTCAAGTTAATCAAAACATCCACTTTTGCTTCCTCCTTTCCTACGCAATGCCGAGGTATTTACGTCTCATTTCTTCATCCTCACGAAGGAGGTTCATCGAGCCGTTCGAAACCGTTCTGCCATCGTCAATGATGTAAAAGCTGTCCCCAATCGTGCTGGCCATCATGAAGTTTTGTTCTACAAGAATGATTGTCGTTTTGTCCTTCATTTGCTGAATGGATTCCATTACCTTCTCGACAACGATCGGTGCAAGGCCTTTACTCGGTTCATCAATCAAGAGCAGTTCATTGTCATTGACATACGCTCTTGCAATGGAAAGCATCTGCTTCTGGCCGCCGCTCAAAAGCCCGCCTGGTTTTTTCCAGAACTTTTTCAAATCAGGAAAAAGATTAAGAATCCAATCCAACCGCAGCTGGGTTTCATCATTTTCTTTTTTGATCGCCACTTTAATATTCTCTTCTACGGTAAGGCCGGCAAAAATCCCCTGGTCTTCAGGAACATAACCAATCCCTTTATTTGCAATCGAATAAGTTGGCAGTCTCTTGATTTCTTCTTCTTTAAATAAAACAGACCCTTTTGCAGCGGGATTCAGGCCCATGATCGTCCTGAGTGTTGTTGTTTTCCCAGCACCATTCCGGCCCAGCAGTACAGTAACCTCCCCCTTCGGTACTTCAAATGAGATACCTTGAAGGATGTGATACTGGCCAATGAATGTCTCAACCTGTTCAAGCTTCAGCAGCGTGCTCACTATGCAAACCTCCCAAATAGGCAGACTGGACCGTTTCATTTTTCATAATGTCTTCAGGCGTCCCATCAGCGAGCAGGGCACCATTGAATAGAACCATGATGGAATCAGAAAGATCCATAATCATATCCATTTTGTGTTCAATTAAAATGATTGTCCGGTCGCCGCGTTGTTTGATTTTCCTAATTACCTCCAGGATTGCCGGAACCTCTTCCAGTGACATGCCTGCTGTCGGTTCATCGAGCAGCAGCACCTCAGTGTTCAAGGCAAGCAGCATGGCAATCTCCAGCTTTCTTTTCTCACCATGGGCAAGGTTCCTTGCAAGTGCATCCTTCTTGTCATCAAGCAAGACAAGCTTCAGCCACTCTTCTGCCTGCTCCTCAAATTTTTTAAAAGAACGAAAATGCTTTAGCATCTGATAGCGGACTCCTTCATGTGACTGTACCGCAAGACGGACATTTTCCATCACCGTCAGGTTGGGGAATACATTTGTAATCTGGAATGACCGTCCAATTCCTGCCCTCGTTCTTTTAGTCGGGGAGAGCTTTGTTATGTCACTGCCTTTATACATGACCTGTCCTTTCGTCGGCACGAGCTGCCCGCTCAACAGGTTGAAGAAAGTCGTTTTCCCGGCACCGTTCGGACCGATGATTGATTTGAAATGATTATGCGGGACTGAGATGCTGACAGAGTCTACAGCGGTATGGCCGCCAAATGTAATGCTAAGCTCTTTCGTCTCGATAATTGCCGTCATGTACATCACCACCTTTATTCGAATAACAACTAAGTAACGATTCTGTAAAAGCATAATGAACTCCGGCTGAGTTACCGAAGTTCATTATGATATTTGGAGCGGAAGCGCCTTGGTCAGCCCCGACAAGCGCTGGAGGGCCTGACGGTGAAGTCGTTCTTTGACTTCATTGGCAGGACCGAAGCGACTCGAGGGGCTAGGCGCTGGAGCTGGACAGTTCTCGAAGTGATTTTATACTTTCTTATTATTCTTGTTAGTTCCGGATTGGAGGAGCTGTTTCTTCTGGAGAGAGCTCACGGATCAGGACAGGGACTGGATAGTCAACTCCATCCTTTTTCTCCAGCTTGATTGCGTATAGTGCCTGGAGTGCCTGATGGTCTTCTTCACGGAAGGTCATTTTGCCCTTCGGAGTATCAAAGCTCATACCTTCCATTGTTTTGATCAATTTCTTTGAATCCGTGTCACCTTCTGTTTTCTTCAAAGCTTCTACAATCGCCATCGCAGCTGTCATGCCTCCTGGCGTAAATAAGTCTGGAAGCTCTCCGTTAAAGCGCTTTTTATGTTCTTCAACAAGCCATTTATTGATGTCATTTTGCGGAAGGTCATGGTAGTAGACAGTGAAGCCTTCCATTCCGACAAGTGGCTCCATCGTTGCAAGCGCCGCAATATCAGGAGCGCCAGTAGAGATTTTGATCCCTTTTTCCTGGACCTTCATGTCTGAAATCTGGTTCCAAGGTGAATTCGCGCCAGCCCAGACGACAAATAAGTAATCCGGGTCCTGGTCGATGATTTTCTGGATATTGGATGTGAAATCAGTTGCAGCTGGGTCTGCATATTCTTCATGAATGACTTTAGCGCCAAGTTTTTCTGCCGCTTCCTTAAACGCTGCGACGCCATCACGGCCAAATGAATAATCAGGAGCAAGAGTCGCGATTTTCACGCCATCCTTAGCGATTGCGGCGGCACCCGCAACAGCATCCTGGGAAGAGTTACGCGCCGTACGGAAAATAAATTCATTAAATTCAGAGCCTGTGATGCTGTCTGCTACAGCCGGCTCGACGATCATGATTTTTTCATATTCCTCAGCAAGCGGCAGGACTGCCAGTGTGTCACCAGAACTAGAAGAACCGACCAGGAAGTCTACTTCATCCTCTTCAAGGAGCTTCGTCGCTTTCTGAACGGCTACTTCAGGTTTGGTTTCTGTATCTTCAATAATGAACTCAATTTTACGACCCGCTACTTCATTTGTTCCGTCAGTAGCATATTCAAGTCCCAGCTCAAACCCGCGAAGTGTCTGCTTCCCGTAAGCCTCAAGTCCGCCTGTTTGCGAAGCCAGCACACCAATCTTGATCGGTTCTGTGTTTTTCGGTTCATCTTTTCCTTCTTTGCCTTCAGTACCGCCTGACTTCTCTGTTCCAGATCCACTGCAGGCACTTGTAAACAACAGGACCATAATGAGCATAAAAGATAAAACAAAATTCCGTTGACCAGCTTTCATTTCCTTTCCCCCTTTAAAATGGTGATTCCAAAGCCCACAAGCTTTGACATCATCTTAAAAAACACCAGTTACAAATGAGTTACAGCAGGCTGGATATGTTGAGTCAGGAATGTTGAAGGATACAAAACGTGAAGAGGTTTAATATGAAACTATATAGAAACTTAATTCGTATAAAGAGATACAATAAAGGGGGACAACTTCGTGGATTCCGTATTTTTGTTTATCATCATCCTTTTCACTCTGCCATTCATCATTACAACCGCCATCATGACACCCATTCAGTACAAGTACATCAAAAAAATGGAAGAATTAAAGAAAGAGCAAAAGCTAACACAAAGTAAAATGTACGAGGAGATGCCTGTCCAGGAAGAAATCCTTCATATGAACCTGCAATCTAATCCACTTTTCATACCGGCAAATATCATCGCAGGAACGATTTATAAATTCCGGCATCTGTAAAATGGGAATTCCATTTTTAGAATTTCCAAATAAAATAGTATCCCCTCCTATTTTTATGGCAATAACGGTACTAAATTGCCTAAAACGTGGAGGGGATTTCTATGCAGGGAATCTATTTGATCAATGAAAAGATTCATATAAACGGGCTCTCCCTGGATGAGAGTGTTGAAATCCAGCAAACAGCATTGCTTGATTTTATGAATACAGAGAGGGTAGAGCCTGTAAAGTTAAATCCATACCAGCTGAACGGGCACTATACAATTCCACACGCCCTGCTCTATGATTTAAAACTCCATAAAAAACAGATTGATTGTCTGCTAATGTATTCAAAAGAGTCGATAGATGACTTTGCTGTAACCTATCCCGCGAGATGGCTAATCATGAAAAGTTATTTTGACACAATCCTTACAGTGGTCTGATTCACAATTCAAAAGCCGTCTGTCCCGCCAAATGCGATGCAGTAGCCATCAAGGTCCTTGACGGCAAACTCCTTCCAGGGCCCATTATTCTCATCAACCCATGGCTTGATGGCAATTTGCGCCCCTTTTCCTTTGAATTCATGGTATAACTCATCAAGCGAATTCCAGTCTTCAACATAGCAATAAAGGTCGATCCCTTGCTTATCGCCTGCGGCCGGCGGATTAGGCCTCACTTCTTTCGGGTCGCTGGCTTCGAGCAGTTTTATTGCCAGTCCTGAAAAGCCATCCCGGATGGCCCACCAGTCCGTCACCTCACAGCCTAATACATCACAGTAAAACTTCCGGGATTTTTCAAGGTCCGACACCAATAAAACTTTTAATGAACTGTGAATCTGTCTTTTTGTTTCCATTCCGTTTCCTCCTGTAAGTCTATTGATTATGTCCTTCGATGATCATCTCGTACATATGCTTTGTAGGTTCTAACGGAGTGACACCCAGCTCCTCCTCCAACACCTCACTGCATTTTTTATACCATCGGATAGCCTGCGGGCGATTGTTCTTGCGGTAATAGCAAAACATCAGCAATCGATAGGCTTCCTCCCATGTTCTGTCCCTTTGGAGGATTTTTTGACACCAATGAATGGCAGAATCATAGTTTTCATGCCTTACATTCAGCTGCGCCAGCTTCTCCGCACTACGCAAAAAGTAAACAAGCAGCCGTTCTCGCTCATTAAGGCACCAGTCCTCATACCGTCTTTCGGGAAGATAATCCCCATTATATAAATTCAGGGCACGCTCTAGTTCTTCCATTGATTTTTCCGTGTTCTTCTCTTCAAGGCCGGCTTCTGCCCATTCCTCAAAAATACGTGAATCCAGTTGGATTGCTGCGTGGGGGTTGATTCCGTAGCCTGTTCCCTCCCTGATAATGAAAAACGGGGCGGATCTCGCTTTGCGGGCAGGCTCCAGTACATTATTCAATGCATTCAACGCAACTTTAAAATCTCTGTCTGCATTCTTACCCTCATGGTCTGGCCAAAGAATCTGGAAGATGTCCTCCTTCATCAGGAACTGGTTCCTCTTTGTCAAAAAAAGCTGGAACAGCTCTTTTGCCTTTCCCCTTTGCCAATCCTTGTCCTCCACTTCCCTGTCCCCTAGCCAAAGCCTGAATTGTCCAAGCGTTTGGACCCTTAACGTATAGCCAGGATGGGCATTCAGACGCGGGATTTTCAAATCCTCCAGCAGCTTCTCTGCATAGCCGGGCATAATTGATTGCTTTACTGCTTCGATAAGCATCGGTGCGAAAACCTGCAAGTCCCTCGGGCCAAATGTCGTCCGCTTTTTCAGGAAGAATTCATACCCGCCTGACTTCATCAGTTTTAAAAAGCTGGCAAAGGCTGTTTTGAACCCCTGTGCGTCATTTAATGAGAAATAATAATAGGAATTCCAAAACGCATGCAGCATGCTGCCATATTGATCACCACACTGATTGATTAGGCTCTCTGCTTTACTAAGATTCTCGCTTGCCTCCTTGAGCCTGTCGTTGTAAATTGATGCTATGGCCAAACAAAGCGTAATTAGTGCTGAGAGCCAAATATCCTTCACCTGTTCTGTTTCAAGCAGCGCCTTCCTTCCAGCTTCAGCAGCCCGCTCATATTCACGCCTTGATCCATAAAGAATGCATAGGCCCATCAGCGGTTCAGCCTTTCCACGTTCAATGCTCAGCCGTCCCATGATATCAAGAGCTGTTTCATAGCATTTTTCTGCAAGATCCAGATCGTATTGGTCAATCAGCTGGACTGCATGACCCATCCTGATCCACCCGCATGCCTCTACAAATGGAGCCTGGATATCGATTCCATACTGGATTCCTGATTGTGACAAAGCCTTTGCCTGCATGCCATTGCCTGTAAAAGCTTCAATCAAAGCCAGCAGCAAATCCGTTTCTCTATGTGATTGGGGCAAATGCAGCTTATCATCTAAATGGTCTATCGCTTTAACATCCGTTAAAATCCTTCTTGATTCAACAAATCTTCCGGTCCTTAAGGTTAGCCTGGCTTCCAGGTTTCCATCCTCAATGTGGACACCCATTGCCCTTGCCCGTTCAATCCATTTTTCCGCCTTCAATGCCTGTCCGGAATTGATCAGGTTTTCAGCAAGAAGGCGATACAGCCTTCCCGTTTCCTCAGCAGCTCCATCAAGCATCGCTGCTTCCCGAAGTTCTATCGCTTGAGCTAATATACGTTCAGCTTTAAGCGGCTGGATCGTATCAAGATAAATTTTTGCTTTGCCTTCAAGCGCCTTGCTTTTCCATTCCGCATTTCCTATCCTGTCAGCTGTTTGGATTGCCTGTTCATAGCATGCTTCCGCCTGCTTATACAAAGAGCGGTAGCGATATACCTCGCCTTCAAGAAACAATAGTGAACAATAACGTTTTTTATCTTCCATCGGAATTTTCGCAAGCCGCTCCTGCAGATTCTCGAGCTTGCCCATTTCGAGGAGCTCCATCCCCTGTTCATCCATAATCGCCGCAGCAGCGGGATATTGGCCAATTTTTTCATAGCAGTATAAAGCCTCTTCCCACTGCCCCTTTTTTTCAAAATAACGTCCACTATTCATCATTAAAACTTTGTATTGTTCAGGTTGGCTTGTGATCAGCCTGTTCTCGAGGAATTCGCGGAAAAGGGCGTGATATCTGAACTGGCTGCCGCCAATCTGTTGAATGAACAGGTTTTTCGCAGTGAGCTGCTCCAGCATCTGGATGGAACCGTTCATGCCGAGGATGTGGTCGCATACATCCGTACTTAATTCTTCAAAGATGCTTGTCTGTTCAAGGAATTGCTGAATCATTGGTGGCTGTTTCGAAAACACTTCATAAACCAGATATTGAAACAGATCATCAAGAGACTTTGCCGGCTCTGCTAAAAGCTCATCAAGACTTTGAAGGTGGGGCAGCTGCTGAGCGATCATTCCAATTGCTATGACCCATCCTTCTGTAATGTCATACAACTGGTCAATTTGATCGTCACTAATAGCAATCTGATAAAAATCAGAAAGGAGCAGCTCGATTTCTTCTTTTCCAAAAATCAAATCTGCCTTCGAAATCTCATTCAATTCATTCCTAGCCTTCAACTTGGCAAGGACTTTCCAACCAGGCTTCGTCCTTGTCGAGATGACAAGATGAAGATGTTCCGGCATATGCTCCAGCAGTTTTTCCAACCAGACATTGATATGATAAGAATGCTCTATTGCATGGAAGTCATCAAGGATGACAATGATTTTCTCAGGTATTTGGAGGGTTTCATTGATAAAAAGCGAAGAGAGCATGCTAAGTTCCTCTTCTCTTATATAACGGTCCATTTTTTTCATATAAGTGATTAACTCATGGCCAAAATCCGGGAACAAGGTTTGAATAGAGGCTGTCAAATAGGATAGAAACGGAAGAATATCGTCATCGGAAGAAGTGATTGTATACCAGCAGCATGACTGGTTCTGATCCTTAACATGCAATGCCAAAGCCGTGCTCTTCCCATATCCGGCGCCTGCCTGGATGATGGTCAGCGGCTTTTCGGTAATCGCTTTCATTTTTTTCGATAATTTGGCCCGTCTGATCCATTGTTCCTGTAAGCCAGGAACAATTAACTTTGTTTTGATCAATGGCAATGTTCCCTGCATATAATCTCCGCCCCATGTTTTTAATAATGATGCCAGTCTAACATAAACGAATTAAAAAAAGACTCGAAAATTGACGAGTCTTTTCGCTTCTCTATATGTATAGTTAGAAAGATACATCCATTTCCTCGAGCGGCCAATACCTCAGATTCACTTTGCCGACGACCTGCTCTTCCGAAATGAACCCAAACTGCCTGCTGTCCCAGCTGCCTAGACGGTTATCGCCAAGGACGAACAATTTCCCTTCCGGCACTCTTTCAATCCCGGTCAAGTCTTCAAGGGTAAAGTCGCCGGTCAAATAGCCGCCGGGTGATTGCTCGCGGTAATGCTTCAGAAAAGGTTCCTTCACTTGTTTGCCATTGATAAATAATATGTCCTCACGATATTCCACTTTATCGCCTGGCAGGCCGACGACGCGTTTCACAAAGTCTTCCTCTTCATTCGCATGAAATACAATCACGTCAAACCTTTCGAGATCTTCTGTTTCGTATCCCAGCTTATTGACAACGACTTTATTCCCGTCTTCCAGTGTAGGAAGCATGGATTCCCCTTCAACAACATAATTGGAAAAAAAGAAAATCCTGATAAAGACAAATATGATCATTCCGAGGGCAAAAGCTTTGATCCATTCGATCCCTTCCCTTTTCAAGATTTCTCTCATCGTCTACCTTCACCACCTGTTATCCTGTTCCTTCTATCAGTCATTATCGTCTTTTCCAACACTCATATTCATTTTTACTTCAATTCTTTTGCCGATATACCACAGGATCGCGATTACTGCCAGAACGATTGCCGTTCGCGCGGGATTAGTGATTAAGGAACGAATATCATAACCTACAAAGCTGATCGTAAAAATCATCACCATTTTCCCCGTTATCACTGCAAGCATATACTGCGCCATGCTGATTTTTGAAAGCCCTGCTACAATATTGACGAGAGCAGATGGTGTAAAAGGGAAACACAGCATGAGGAATATCGGGCCAAACCCATGGCGTTCTATCCAGTTCATCCCCTTCTGGACTTTAGGATGGCGCTGCAAAAACCTTAGGATTCGGCCCTGGCCATACCTGCGAAAGATCAAGAAAACGAGCAATGCACCGAGAACGGCTCCCGTCCAGGAAAAGAGAAACCCAAGCCACAGCCCAAACGCGTTCGCATTCGCCATGACAAATAGAAACAATGGCAGGAACGGCAAAAACGCCTCCAGCATTGGCAGCAAAATCCCGGGAATCGGCCCAAACGATCGGTATTGGTTGAGCAAATCCATAATGTTTTCGATTGTAAACCATTCTTTCAATAATTCAACATCCATTGGTATCTCCTTGTCCAAAACACTCGGTAATCAGAATTCCACAGATTTCTGATTACCTTATCCTATTTACCTCTTAGAGATAATTGTACACCTCTAATTCTTAATTTGGGGAATTTTAAACATGCCTGACTACTTGCTTAAGAATTCCTCCAGTGCCGCCCTGTTTTCTTCAAAGTCTATCGCCAGTACTGCTCCTGCACCACTCACCCTCTGGTTCTCGAATGAGCCTTCAACCGGTATCCTCATTGTTTCGATATTCCGATTATCCTTTGAGATCAGCCCTTTTCCCATAAATAAGATATCGCCTGTATCCATATTGGTATTAATAAACGGCGTAACCACTCCAACCAATTTAGGGAGCTTCGGCAGTGTCTGAATGCTGGCGAATTGCTTGCCGACTTCTTTAATGACGTTTTGCTGGCGTTCTACACGTCCAAAATCACCTACTGCATCCTGGCGGAACCGGACATATCCAAGCAGATGTTTTCCATCCAGTCTTTGCACACCAGGTTCTAGTGTGACACCAATCCCCTCTGACATTTTCTTTTCAACATTAACTTCTACACCTTCTGGGAATGCTTCATCAATTAAACGGACAAACCCTTCAAAATCAACGATTGAATAATATTGGAGGCTTACATCAAAGTTTTCCTTTATTGTCTGCCTTAACAGTTCCGGGCCGCCAAGCGCAAACGCAGCATTGATTTTATTCATCCCGTGTCCCGGAATCTCCACATACGTATCCCTCATGATCGAGGTCAATTTATAAGACTCTGTATCTGGATTATAGCTGGCGATCATGATTGTATCTGAACGCGAAGTTTCTTTGGCTCTTGCGTCACTGCCGATCAGCAGGATATTCGTCAGGCCATTTCGGTCACTCTCGCCATTAAATTGGTATTCCTGCTTGTTTTCCTCAGCTGTCTTTTCCGAATCATTTACGCCAGAACGGTATTGCATATAGGAATACAGCGCAACGGCTCCGACCAGAAGGAACAGCAGTAAAAAAATGCTCGACCACCTGATTCGCTTTTTTCTTTTTTTGTGTTGATGCCTATCAGATCTCATTCGAAAAACCCTTCCGATTTATAGATATTGATAAAACATGGATTTTATTAAGCTCTTGTCTTTAAATTGCTGCTTTCGCAATGTTTTAATTCATGACCTTTTTCAGATTTATAATGATTCAAAAGCAACAATCATGTGAAATACATATTACTATTTTCCTTCTTTACCTATAACCTTAAACTTATATGGAGAATTTTTCAAAAATAAACCCGCGGCATAGAGCATGCCGCGGGTAGTAATTCGTTTATTTTTACAGATGGCTATTGAACCAATCGACGATTGATGCCAAACGGGCTAGACGGAGATTAGGCTTTCCGCTTCTTGAGAGCTCATGGTTGGATTCTGGGAAGCGAATGAACTTCGTTTCCTTTCCCTGTCTCTTCAAGGCGATAAATAGCTGTTCAGCCTGTTCAATCGGGCAGCGATAGTCCTTTTCGCTGTGAAGAATCAATAGTGGTGTATTGATTTGATCCACATAAGCTAGTGGGGAGTGCTTCCACAATGTTTCCAAATCGCTGAGGTCAGCCTGGATCTGCCACTCTGTAAAATAGTAGCCGATATCGCTGACACCATAAAAACTGATCCAGTTTGAAATCGAACGCTGTGTGACGGCTGCCTTGAATCTGTCCGTATGTCCGACAATCCAGTTTGTCATGAAACCGCCATAGCTGCCGCCGGTCACTCCTAATCTATCCTTGTCAATGAAATCGTACTTTTCCAGCGCGTGATCGACAGCGTCCATCACATCCTGATAGTCTCCGCCTCCATAATCGCCGCGCACAGCATTGACGAATTGCTGCCCGTAGCCATGGCTGCCGCGCGGATTGATGTAGAGGACTCCATATCCTTCAGCCGCCAGAACCTGGAATTCATTGAAATACGAGTTCGCATACATGGCATGCGGTCCCCCGTGGATTTCAAGAATCAACGGATACTTCTTGCCCTCTTCATAACCCGCAGGCTTCATGATCCAGCCATTTAGTAGTGTACCGTCACTGGCCTCGAAAGAAATTTGCTCAGGCCGCGATAGAGTGACCGACTCCATAACCTTTTCATTCACAGAGGTCAGCTGTTTCATCTCACCAGTGGTCACCTTAAGCTGGAACAGTTCCCCCGGAAGCACTGGATTGCTGATGGCTACAATGATTCTCTGGTTTTTGCGGTCCAGTGTGTACCCATACACATGCTGCTGGTCAAGAAGTGCCGGATACACTTCACCAGCAAGGTTCGCAAAGTATAATACAGTATTGCCCTGGTCGGTCGCAAGGAAATAGAAGCTCTTACTATCTTCGCCCCAGATCAATCCAGGGCTGTGTGCTCCCTGATGAAAATCTGCGGCAACAGCGTCTCCAACTAGAATATCCATATTCTCTGTGACGCATTGGATATTTCCAGTCTCGAGTTCCTGAACCCAAACCTGGGTTAACGTTGCATTTTCAAACTCCCTCTCATGCCCCGTATAGCCAAGGTATTTTCCGTCAGGAGAGAATACAGCATTCCCAAAGTAACCAGTTCCGTTTGTGAGCTTCGTTTTGTTCCTTGTCTCGATATCTATCAGCCATAAATCACTTTTGAACGAGAAATCGCGTTCAGCTGATTCATCAGCCGACAATACAAGACTTTTGCCGTCAGGAGACCAGCACTGCAGATGATAGTCCACTTCGCCTTTCGCCACTGCTTCTGCCTTTCCATCTGCGAGATTCACAATGACAGTCTGTTTATACTTGCCGTCCCAGAAACCAGCTGCATCTGATTTATACTTCATTTCCTCAGCTACAAACGGTTCCAGCTTCTTGTCGTCCTTCTTCTCTTCTGCTTTTTCAAGTAAATCTTCGTCAGGCTTCAAGGATACAGAGCAGCCGATTCTGTCTCCATCCGGGGACCAAACTGGACCATTCGCACCATTCTTAAAATCAGTAGCTTGCCTCGCTTCTCCGCCACCAGCATCCAGTACAAATATCTGGTTCTTGCCGCTGCGGTTCGAAACGAAAGCCAGCTTTGTTCCATCCGGTGACCATCTTGGTGAATGGTTGCGATATTCACCGTAAGTCCATTGCTTCGGCTCTCCGCCTTCTTCAATGTCAATTATGTATAAATTTGAGGCATAATCATTCTTTTTCTCCAGCATCTCTGTCTGGACAAACACACACTTCTTTCCATCAGGTGAAAACTGAGGGTCTGTAACGGACTTTAATTCAAATAAATCCTCTGCTTTAATAAATCTCTTTTCCATCTCGGGAGCCATCCTTCCAAAGTTAAATTGTTCACTATTATTATTATTTCGATAACAGAAATAAATCTCCTGCCTTTACTTCAATGTTTTGCGAAAAAAGCCCTCGATCCACCAGCATTGCTAGTTTCCTTTTATTTTGGAGAAGATGATAGTGAGGAGTGAATTTTTTTTTTACCCTCTTGAAATCCTCCTCAGAATCCAGTACGATAATTACGAACAGATGTTCTTATTATATTTTGAAGGGACAGAGCAAAATGACAAGGATTCCTGAAAAAGACCGCGATATTATGGAGCAGGCCATCTATTTGCCGATGGTACTGGTCGTGCTCAACCGGGATCTTTCTGTCATCGAAAATAGTCCATTTAAATTGAAGAAGCCTTATTTGGAGCTAATTGAAGAAACAATGAAAGCAGTCCAGAAAGAACTCGCCATTGTGAAAAGCTACCTCAAAAAGAATAACCTTAAGGTTGAAGAAGTAAAACGGGATGACGCCTTCACCATGTTCCTCTTCATCTACAAAGGCTACGAAGAACAGCATAACTACTTCAATCCTCGCATCCGCAACAAAGTCCAGGAATTGATGGTCCACTACCTATTCAAGCGGTTTAAAACAGCAACTGCAGCAATTGAAAAGGAATCCGGCTGAAAAACCGGATTCCTTGTTTTAGTCTTTATATACCTCACTGACAAGATTAGCATGGGGATATCCTTGTGATTCATTGAACCTTGGCCCATGGAGAATGTATAGCGCTTTTCGTTCGGTTTCTTTCATCCGCTGCATGAATTTGGTGCGCAGCAGTGATGTTCTTAGCAGCTGGTTTTCAAATGAATGATGGGATACTGGCAGAATCATGGATTTCTTATTCCTGAAGGTAACCTGAGTACTGTGGGCGTCCACCTTCTTATGGAATAATACATGCTCATGTGAAACCCATATGCAGTCCGGGTTTGTAGGCGAACTTGTAGGCATGAAATAAATGGAGCTTATAGGGTCGACAATGATGGGGGTTTTATGGGTAATCCCGGTAAGCTGTTTCGTTCCTTCTTTCCTGCCTTCGTAGCTGCTTCCAAAATACTTGCAGCTTTTCTTGATAATATCTATTGGTCTGAATGGGGATAAATACTCCTCCTCCAGCTCGATCACCCTGGAGTAAATCCTGCTGCCGTATTCTTCAGGAATAATTATCATGGTAAAAGGATTTATTTCGTACTCTTCTACTAAGTTCCTTGTGTTTCCTGTCATTCCTTCACCTCCTAAAATACCTTACACCCTATTTTACCATAAGTGTTGAAATTTTCTTTACTTACAGAAAAAGTTCTATTTTTAGCCACAATTAATGGCCTAATATAAATTTTCTAAAAATTATAAAAATTTAGTTGATTATCTTTTCAATAATCCATATAATATAAAAAAGGTCTAAGAGGTGAGGTCAGTGAAAGAAAAATCGTATTCTGAAGTCATGAAGGCCAGTGTGATGAAACGCATTAAAGCCAAGGAATCTTTTGTTCTGGACCTGTATGTTGACATGCTTATTTCCGAAATACAGCTGAATACTAAAAAAGAAAAACTGATGTCAAAAATTGATAAAGCAATCGATGACCGCGACAAAATTCTATTTTTAACATTGACGGAGGAATTGAAGGATCTTAACAAACAATTCGGCACTTAGATGAGTGATATCCCCTATATAGGGGATATTTTATTATTTCGAAATAAAGACAGCTTCCGATTTGTTATTAAATGATTTTAATCAAGAGCCAAATTTGTATGGACAAAATGTTATTTCTTGCACTGATTGCACTCAGTTGCTGGCTGGTCATTGGACTCGTTCCTGAGAAAAAAAGAAAGCCCTCATTGTCGAGGGCTTTCTTGCTTAATATTCATCTTCCTGTTCATTCCTCTTCTCAACTTCATAATCTTCGAGTCGTGAAATTCGTTCCAGCATCGTCGGATGTCCATAACGGAAAATTTTCACCAGCCATGGTGGATTTACCTGGCTGAGCCCGGCCTTGGTCAATTCCTGGAAGGCAGAAATTGCCGCATCGGTATTTTCAGTCATTTCAATAGCATATCGGTCAGCTCTTGTTTCCTGGTAGCGTGACACGAGATTGGAAACCGGGCTTGCTGCAAACATGATCATTGAAAGGAACATCAGGAATAACGGAAGCGACCGTAAATCACCAGGGTGCTGCAGCTTGAATTCCTTGCCCCAGCGCTTGATCGCCCAGTTCATCAATCTTGAGACAAAGTAAAGACCGAACAAGGAAAGGAACAGATAGCCGGCAATCCCGATATATAAATGCTTCTCCACATAATGAGCCATTTCATGGGCCATGATGAACAGGATTTGGTCATCATTCAACCTGTTTAGGGTCGTATCCCAGAGGACAATCCTCGAATTGGAGCCAATACCCGTAACATAAGCATTAAGAGCGTTTGTCTTTTCAGCCATATCCACTTCAAATACATGCTCAGCTGGAATATTGGCCTCCCCCGCAATATCAAGGATTTTTGACTCCAGCTCTTTATTTTTCAACGGGGAAAAATCATTGTAAAGCGGGTCGATCACAACAGGCTGCAGGAACATGATAAACAAAGTGAACGGTACAGATAGCATCCACGCAAAAAGCCACCAGAACCTTTTGAACTTGTTCATCAGCCAGTAAAGGACAACGACAATGACGAACATCATTGCATAATTGATCCAGAAATCAATCAACTCATCCTTCATCCACGAGGCGAATGACTGCGTCGAAATATTATAGGTCTTCGACAGCGTATAGCTGATGTAACTTAGAGGGAAAGTCGCAATGTAAGCAAAAAATGAAAGCCAAATCAAATAAATCGCTGTTTGGCCATACTTATTCTTCGCTGTCTCTTCTCCCCACTTCTTAAAAGCTTTTGAAAGTCCCAGGAGCAAAATCAAAAAGTAAAACAGCCATTCAAAAGGTGTCGACAGGAAAAACAATAAATTCCTAACTTTTGAATATTCCTCGCTCAGCATTAATTCCCTTCCGTTCAAAAACGTTGCCGGGTCCGCCCTCGAACCTTCGAACTCAAATGGAAGACTACTATCTGCAAAGTAAAATAAATACCAGTAAACCGCGAAACCATAGAGCACATAGGCGATCACACCATAAAAACCCATCTTTCTCGCCATAGCTTCTCCCCCTTTTACGTACAACCATGTCTATAACTATTTTAATCCTTTGTCCTAAAAATAGAACAAGTTATTGCAGGCAGAGAAGATGTTCCCCAAACATGTTACCGAAATCTTCAACTCCTCCTCTTTTCGGGCACATGTTCCTCTTTTTACGACGGAAATCTCGGTTAGCTGCGGTTTAGTTATCGTAATTTATGAATTCCACTTTTCTCAGTTATTCAGCAATTTGCTTTTAACAGCAAAAGAGTACCAGGAAAACTCCTGGTACTCTCCGTTTTAATTTAGGAAGCTTCGGTCAATCAAAGTTTTGAAGTCTGGCTTATCTTTCAAGAACTTCAATGCATAAGATGAATCTGAAAAGTCCTGGATTGCCTGTGCATCGACTTCATGTGTAAAGCCAATTCGTTCCCATGCCAGCTCGACTACATCTTTTTCAAGCTCCTGACCTGTTGTTTCTTTAATGTCTTTAATCGTAATTTCCTGTGCTTCAGCTGGATTTTCATTGATGAATTTCACAGCATCTTTATGAGCATCAATAATTTTTTGGACTGTTTCCGGATTTTCCTCAATCATTTTTCCGGAAGTCACCATTACGGATGCAGGAAGCGTTTCTCCAAAGGACACTTCATCCCAGCCAATGACGACTTCTGCGCCAGTTTCTTTTTCAATTACCGCAGCCCACGGTTCTGGTGCAACTGCTATATCCACTTTACCTGACTTCAGCATTGCCGCATATTGTGCCGGCTGGCCAGTAAGGTGTTTCATTGTTCCGCCGATGCGCTGTGATGTGATTCCCTGTTCTTCGAGGTATGTTTCATATTGGACGTCATGAGTGCAGCCAACACCTGGTGTAATGAAAGTCTTGCCTGCGAAGTCTTCAGCTGAATTAATCTCAACACCTTTTCTTGCTAAAACTACTGTACCACCAGTGGATGCACCTGCAATGATTTTCACGTCAGCACCTGTTGAGTAATTGTTCATCGCCGGGCCTGGTCCAACAAGACCTGCATCGATTTCACCTGTTTTCAGTGCAGTCATGAAAGAGCCGCCTTCAGCAAATGTCTTATACTCGATTGTTGTTCCATCGCCAAGCTGCTGCTCAAAGAAGCCCTTATTTTTTGCCACCATTGCAGGCACGTGGTTGATGTTCGGGAAGTAGCCGATGACGATTTTTTCCTTGCCTGCTGAGGTTGACGTGGAATTACTTGAACCGCAACCGGCGAGTACCATCGCAGCTGTAAACAACATTGTTAAAATTAAAATGGCTTTTTTCATTAGTTTTTCCTCCTTATTTTATGAAGTCTGTTTTCGTAAGATTGTTGTTAAAATCCTAAAGCCGATTTTAACGTGATAGTAACCATTTTGTATGTCGGTACCAAGTTTGCAAGCTCTTTTCTCATAATCGTTAATTTTGTGAAGAAAATTAGGTAATTCAGTCTTATTGTGTAGTCAATAGCAACAAAAGTTTAAGAAAAGAGCCTTTATGAATCAAGTCCCCAGCGATTGAGCACCGATTTTTCGATGCGCTGGAAGATAAGCTGATCTACGATTGTTCCAATGACACCAATAATGATCATGACCCCAATCACGAGCCCCATGTTGCCGAAATCCGAGGCGTAACGAAGCGTATATCCAAGGCCAGGCCCCGTGCTTAAAAGTTCCCCTGCCATCAGAGCCCTCCAGGCAAATGCCCAAGCCAGTCTTGAGCCGGTTACCACGTAAGGGATCGCTGCCGGAAAAATAACTCTCTTATATAAGTTCCAGCCAGTCACTCCCATCGTTTTCGCGGCCTTTATGAATAAAGGTGAAACATTTTTAATGCCCACTCTGATATTAAGTGTCATTACAAATGTCCCTCCGAGAACAACCACGAAGATAACAGCCTTCTCATTCATACCGAACCACATGATCGCAAGCGGGAGCCAAACAATGCTCGGTACACTTTGAAACGCGAGGACGACAGTTCCAAGTGTTTCATCTGCCGTTTTTGACTTAGCGAGCAGGACTCCAAGCCCCGTTCCAATTACCAGGGAAAGACCGAGACCAATCGCGAGCCGTTTGAAGCTGGCAATCAGGTCGTAAATCAACGTTTTATCCTCGAAGCCTGTTATCAGTGCCTCCAGGACTTTTTCAGGTGAGGGAAGGATGATTGGCATCCACCATTCCAGCTTGCTTCCTGTGTACCAGAATGCAATCACTGCTGCGAAAAATATGATTCTCTTAATGTGTGGGTTCATCTGCAAGCTCCTCCCTGATGACTTTGTCGATCTCCTTCTTCAGATAACTCATAATATATTCTTCCATTTCCACCATCTCTTTTTTATGTTCATGGCGCGGTCTTGGAATATCCACTTTAATATCCTTAAGGATGACCCCTGGCTTCGTTCCCATCACAATGATCCGGTCTGATAGTTTAATGGATTCAGAGATGCTGTGAGTGACGAATAAGATCGTTTTCTGAGTTTCGGCCCAGATCGTCTCCAGCTGCTCATGTAGTCGCGAACGCGTTTGTTCGTCCAGTGCACCGAATGGTTCATCCATCAAGAGGATTTCCGGATTCATCGCAAGCGCCCTCGCAATCGCCACCCGCTGCTGCATTCCTCCTGATAGCTCGTGAGGATAGTGGGAAAGGTATTTGCTAAGCTGAACCTTTTGCAATTGTTTCATCGCTTCCGCTTCAGCCTGTTTCTTCGGCATTTCCTGTTTAAGCGGAAACAGAACATTCTCGAGGACGTTCAGCCACGGAAACAACGCTGCCTGCTGGAAAACCATCCCCCTGTCCTTTCCCGGTTTATCTATCTTTTTGCCAGAAACAATAACTTCACCGCTACTTGCCGGAGTCAGTCCTGCCACAATCGAGAGAAGTGTCGATTTACCGCAGCCAGATGGACCGAGAATTGATACAAATTCACCTTTATTCACTTCGAGATTAATATCTTTTAGAATATCAACCTGGTGATTATTTTTGTCCGCGTATTGTTTGTGTACATTGCTGATTTCAATAAACAATTTAACCACCCTATTCTCATAAAGCTTATTAGTTTAGTCGGAATTAATAAAGTTAATTATAATCTATTCATTCATCTTGTCAACATTTCATTCTTTTATAAAATCTGGCAGCCCGTTTTTCCTCAACTGAATTTCGCGAGGTCTAATTTTCTGGCCCAACCACTCTTGCCAAAAAAATAGACCCGCATGGACGCAGGTCTAGAAAAAATAGGAATATAAAGTCAAAACGGAGATGGAGCCAATTACGACAACAATGACGTTAGCTCCCATAAAAGCAACGATGAATGCTGCGGCAGCCCCAATGAGCCCATACCATATATCCTCCTGGATAAACAGGATTGCCGGGAAGATCAGCGCGCCGAGAGTGGCATAAGGAACATTTTTCAGGACACCTTGCAGGAATGGCGGCAGTTCTTTTCCCCGGAACATCACAAATGGCAGCATCCTCGGTATATAGGTTACAACGGCCATACCAATGATCATGATGACGATTTCTTTACTCATCTGCTTCTGTCCCCCTGCCCTTCTTGAATATTTCTACTGCCTCTACGAGAATCGCTGAAAGCAGTGTTGCCAGCACGATTGCCCAGCCCGTGGACATGAGTTCAGCCATTGTGAAAATGGAGTTGAACGCTGCTGCAAGTACGGCAAGGAACACAACCTTCACATTGCTTTTCATTGATGGAACCAACAAGCCAACAAACATGGCATACAAAGCGACTGACATACTTTCCTGAAGGGTCTGCGGTAATCCTGCCCCAATGATGAAGCCTAACCCCGAGAAAACAACCCAACTTGAGTAAGCAGTAAGGTTCAAGCCGAACATATAACGGGCATTGATTGTACCCTCGCGTGTCGCTGCGACTGAAAATGTCTCATCCGTAATCCCGAAAGAATAGCCCATTCTCGCTCCAACGGTATCCTCTTCTGCTTTTTCATTCAAAGACGCAGACATGAGAAAATGGCGGATATTCACGATAAATGTGGTAAGAACGACCTCGAAAATCCCGATACCCTGGGCGAGGAGGCTTAATGAAATATATTGTGCGGCTCCTGCAAACACCAGCAAGCTCATCATGACCGTCTCGCTAAGTGCAAGTCCCGTTGTCTTAGCGATCAAGCCAAAGGTAAGCGCAACCGGCATATAGCCTATCGCAATACTGATGCCCGATTGAATCCCTCTTTTAAAATCTGTTGCCTGCTTAACAACCAATGTACTTTCCATTGACTTCCCGCCTTTCTATCACTATGTAAAAATCAAAGTCCTTTAATCAATTAAAATATATTATACATACTTCCAGCACCTTGGAAAAGTATTTCTTTTAGCGAAATAATTTGATGTGTGAAATATTTGGTGATTGGCTGCTAATAATGGAGTTGGTCGATATATTCGGAAATGTGGTCGAATTATTCGAAAATGTGGTCGAATTATTTACAAATGTGGTCGAATTATTTGGAAAAGTGGTTGAATTATTCCTAAATGTGGTCGAATTATTGATAAAACCGTAACTTCCACAGTCAATAGTGAAAGATAATAATAGATATTTGCTTTATTCCGGTCTCTCACCATCACTCTTTGCGAAAATGAGAACACAATCAACAAAAAACACGGCCGCGGCCGTGTTTTTTTACTTCCCTTTAAACTTCGGTTTCCGTTTTTCACTGAAGGCAGCCAGTGCTTCGAGGCGGTCATCTGTGGGGATTGTTACTTCGTAGGCTTTACGCTCAATTTGCAGTCCTGTCTGCAAGTCTGCGTTCATGCCCTGCTTTACGGCGTACTTTGCCTGCTGAAGGGCGACTGGACCATTCGCCAGCATCATTTCTGCAAATTTCATGCATTCTTCCAGTAAGCTTTCTTTTTTGACGACAGCTGTGACAAGGCCATATTCAAGCGCTTCCTCCGCTTTCAGCCGGCGCGCTGTCAAAATCAGCTCAAGTGCTTTTGCTTGCCCGATCAATCTTGGCAACCGCTGTGTGCCACCTGCTCCAGGAATAATCGCCAGGCTTGTTTCCGTCAATCCCATCTGTGTTCCTGCAGCGGCAACACGGAAATCGCAGGCAAGGGCAAGCTCCATTCCGCCTCCGAAGGCAAATCCATTGATGGCGGCGATCGTCGGCTGTGGAAGCTGGTCAACCATCGTGAAGACCTCGCCGATTTTATAAATGTTCCGCTTTACGTCCTCATCAGACAAAGTACGGCGCTCTTTTAAATCAGCTCCGACACTGAATGCCTTTTCACCAGCTCCAGTAAAAATAACGACCCTGGCATCACGGTTTGATCTGATTTTTTCAATGATTTGTTGTAATTCTCCGAGCGTTTCATAATTAAAAGCATTTAATGCGTCCGGACGATTCAGCGTGATAATAGCTGTATGTCCCTCTAATTGAAAATCGATGTTTCCCAAACTGATCATCTCCTTCTCCATTGACATTCTACTTAAAAAGACAAAATTCCTTCTCGATGTGAAAAAGAGGCAAGCACGGGCGCCTGCCTCTCTTCATTAAGATTATTGTCCTTGTAATACCTGGTTTTTCAGCGCTCTTCTTAAAATCTTTCCGGTTGTGTTTTTCGGAAGTTCTTCAAGGAACTCGATCGCGCTTGGCACCTTGTATTTCGCCAGGTGTTCACGGCAATATTCGAGCAGCTGCTGTTCGGTCAGTTCAGGATTTTTGCTGACAACATAGCATCTTACTGCTTCACCGAGATTTGGATCTGGAACCCCAAGAACTGCTACCTCGACAATATCAGAATGGTTATATAAAACTTCCTCTACTTCACGTGGATATACATTATATCCTCCCACAATAATCATATCTTTCTTGCGGTCAACAATGTAAAAATATCCTTCTTCGTCCATGCGTGCAAGATCTCCTGTATACAACCAGCCATCCTTGATTGTGGCAGCTGTTTCTTCTGGCATCTTATAATAGCCTGCCATAACATTCGGGCCGCGCACGATCAACTCGCCAACTTCTCCAGGAGCTACTTCATCTCCCATTTCATTTACAATCTTGTTCTCAACATTCATGATTGAAGGTCCAATTGAACCAGCCTTTCGTGGA
The DNA here is from genome assembly GCF_047739415.1 of Mesobacillus sp. Lineage (GTDB taxonomy): Bacteria > Bacillota > Bacilli > Bacillales > Cytobacillaceae > Mesobacillus. The sequence goes on from NZ_JBIQOE010000191.1 coordinate 21,953, forward strand.
CGGTCAAGCGGATTGAAGCATGTGACTGGTGAAGCCTCCGACAAACCATATCCTTCTGAAACCATGACATTGAATTTACGCTCGAAATTTTGAAGAAGCGCAACTGGAAGTGAAGCACCGCCAGAAATGCAGAGTCGAAGCGATTTAAGGTCATCCGGATTTCCTTCTGGATACTGGAAAAGGAAATTGTACATTGTCGGCACGCCTGCAAAAACAGTTGCCTCATATTTTCTGGCAATCCGGAACACTTCCGCCGGGCTGAATTTAGGAACAATCAACAGTGTTCCGCCATTCATCAGTGGCGCATTAAGTGCCACTGTCAAACAGAAGACATGGAACATCGGCAAGGCAGTGATCACCTTGTCATCTTCGTTCATCTTAAGGTAATCGCTTACATCTTTTGCATTGCTATAAAGATTTTTGTGTGTAAGCATGGCCCCTTTTGGTTTTCCTGTTGTTCCTGACGTATAAAGAATGATCGCGACATCATCATCGTTCAGTTCTGGACCCTTGAAATCAAGGTCTCCGGAACCAACTAAGTGTGTAAACGGTTTCAATTTTGAACCTAAAGAAAGCTTGGACATTTCCTCGTCAGACATCTGGCTCTGGCCTGTCTCTGCAATAACGAAGTTTTCGACCTTTGGCAGATGCTGATGCATTTTTTCTGCGAGTGGCAGCATTAAGTCCAGCCCGACAACTACTTTAACATCACCGTTGTTCAAGATATAGCCGATTTCATCTGCTGTGTAAATTGGATTGATGGGAATGACTGTTGCACCGAGTCTAAGCGCTCCGTACAAACCGATGACAAAATGTGGAGAGTTTCCTAGCAACAATGCGATATGATCGCCTTTTTTTACCCCTAGTTTTTCAAGTCCAGAAGCAAACTTCGTTACAGTAGCATCAAGCTCTGCATATGTGCTTGCTTTGTCCATGAAAAAATATGCCGGCTTATCGCCCAGCATTGAGGCAGTGTGATGAAGCTGTGATGAAAGATTCATTAACTCCCTTCCCCCTTTGCGGTGACAAGAGTCACCAAACTTTGTAAAAAGTTTTCTAAATATATTATATTGAAAGAAAATTATGGATTCAAGGAAAATATGTCGAAATTCTAACAATTTTACTTTTAGTAAAATAAAAACGCGGTGTCATCAACACCGCGTTCGTCAAGTTAATATATTAAGTTAATGAAATCTTCTTTAGAAATATTTCCGAAATAATGTTTGATGTCTACATCTTCTAATACACTGGCAATCTGGGACTTCTCATATTTTATGCCAGTCAGCTTGTTCTCTATTTCTGTGACATCGCCTACTCCGAAGAAGTCTCCATAGATTTTACAGTTTTCGATGATTCCCTTGTTGACTTCAAAACGGACATCGATTTGCCCCACCGGGAACCGATGTGAATGCTGCAGGTTAAACTTAGGTGACTTTCCGTAATTCCAATCCCAATTCTGGTACCTTTCCTTTGAAAGCTCATGGATTTTCTCCCAGTCCTGCTCTGTTAAGACATACTCAGGAATATCATCCAGTCCCTCAAAGATGTTTTTTAACAGAAGCGAACGGAATTGCTCAATTGTCACATTATCTGAGAGGAACTCCGAGATATTCGCAACTCGGCTGCGGATTGATTTAATTCCTTTAGATTCTATCTTATCTTTTTTTACATTAAGCGCTGAAACTACGCTTTCGATTTCTGAATCAAACAGGAGGGTTCCATGGCTGAACATCCGCCCTCTTGTGGAAAATTGAGCGTTTCCGGATATCTTTCTTCCTTCAGCCAGCAGGTCATTCCTGCCGCTCAATTCCGCGTTGACCCCCAGTTTCCTTAAGGCGTTCACCACTGGTTCTGTAAACTTCCTGAAATTGTGGAAGCTTTCTCCGTCGTCCTTTGTGATAAAGCTGAAATTCAAGTTTCCAAGGTCATGATACACAGCACCGCCTCCTGATAATCGGCGGACAACATGGATGCCATTCTTCTCGACGTATTCCGTATTGATTTCTTCAACTGTGTTCTGGTTTTTTCCAATGATGATGGATGGTTCGTTTATATAAAAAAGTAAGTAGGTTTCATTGATGTCCAGGTTCTTCAAGGCATATTCTTCGATTGCCAGATTAATCCGAGGGTCCGTTATTCCTTTGTTGTCGATAAATAACATGATTGATTCTCCTTTTATAAGGTTATTTCCAGGCCTTCCCTCGCAAGGGTAATCGGGCCATTGTATACTGTCGAAGCCTCTGAAACAAGCTGATCAATTTCACCGTAATGTGGCAAATGGGTCAAGACTAACTTTTTCACATCAGCACCCTCAGCCAGCTTCCCGTTATCAAAGCTGTTCATATGCCCTGCACCTTTGCCATCCTGGTTACCATAAAAGTTGCATTCTGAGAGCAACAGGTCAGCCCCTGTAGCAAATGGAATGAACTCTTCCTTGAAGGAAGTATCGGCTGTATATACCAGAGACTTGCTGCCTGCTTCGATCCGCATCGCATAGCATGGAACCGGATGGACAGCAGGAATGAAAGAGATCGTGAAAGGTCCTACGGTAAGCTTTTTTGCCGGATCATAGGCAATCCCTTTGGTAATGTTTTTATATGTAAGCTTCGCAAACTCCTGCTTGTCCTGTGTATGTCCGTAAATCGGAAGCTGGGGAGACTTCTTGCCCAGAAATCCCTGAATTAGCCTGGCATGCTGCAGTACACCGATATCGGCGACATGATCGGGATGATAATGTGACAGTATCATGGCATCCAGCTCTTCTGGCTGCACGAAATTTTGGAGTTTCGCCAGTACTCCGCTGCCAAAGTCTATCATTAGCTTAAACCCTTCATGTTCAAGTAAATATCCAGTGCTGGCCTCATTGACCTTCGGATAGCCGCCCCAGAATCCTACTATTGTCAGCTTCAATGATTACCCTCCTATTATCACACTTTTTCTTTCACTATACTTCATTTTGCCCATTTTTTCACTTCAACGGCTTTTTCAGAAAATTATGATTGACGTTGTTCACCCTGTTATAATACAATAAAGAAAATAATGAAACTGTATCAAAACACAAACTTAATTGGAGGGAACAGCATGATTGAAAATGTCGTAGAATTCTTTCGTAATTTACCCGCAAAGCAATGCACAGAGTGTGGAGAGAAAATTAATGAACAGCATGAATGCTATGGAAATAAATGCGATGGATGCATGGATCCTGGAAAATTTTAAAAATTGAATCGTTTTCCTTTCCCGGTTTTCCGGGTGTAATACAATCCCTTTCCTGCAGCTCAAACTGCACATAAAAGCCAGCTCGTTCATTGAACGGCTGGCTCTTTTTCATTATTCTTGTACTAAAACTGCAAATCTTCTCTTAAACATCCAATGGAAATAAACCGCGGTGCCAATTGATAGCAAACCTATATATGCGGCTAATATTCCTGTATTTTGCCACATAAAGCCGAAATCACCACTGGAAATAACAGCTTTGAACCCATGTACTGAATAAGTCATTGGCAAATACGAATTAAACCTCTGCAAGAAACCGGGAATTAACTCTAACGGGAAGGTTCCCGCACTTGTTGTAAGCTGCAATATCAGGATAATGATCGCAACAAATCGTCCTGGATCCCCTAACAGGGTTACAAGAAACTGAACCAATGCAATAAAGGTTAGACTTGTAACAATGGAAAAGATCAAGAACAGCGGAATACTTTCTACATGCAAACCTAATCCACCGAGAACAATGGCATCTGCAACGAGCGCTTGTATAATCCCAATTCCCGATAAAACCCCAAATTTGCTTAGGAACCAGTTAACCCCGTTTCTTGGTATCCCTGCTGGTTCCCTTAAAGGAAATACAATTGATAGCAGAAGTGCTCCTACGAACAACCCTAAAGATAAAAAGTAAGGTGCAAAACCTGTTCCATAGTTTGGAACCTTATTTATTCTTTCACTGTCTAGTTTTACTGGCGCTGCGAACATGGTGTAGGTCTGTTCGTTAGGACTAATTTGTGCTTCATCCGCACCATCCTTTAGCTTTTCAGCAAGTTCAGATGTTCCATCTGCGACCTTTTTATTTCCTTCTGACAGCTTTTCAGCTCCTGAGGCTAATTGGCCAGTTCCATCAGACATAGCTGAGGACCCCGAGGTAAGTTGGTTCATGCCTCCAACAAGCTTTGAACTTCCTTTAGAGAGTTCAACAGAACCCTCAGCCGCTTCACTCAGTTTGTTACCGAAAAGCTCCATGCCAGAGTGGAATTGTTCCTGACCAGATGCCAATTTCCCAGCGCCTGCTTCAAGTTGAGTACTGCCAGCTGTAAGATCCCTGATTCCCTGCAGAAGTTTGCTCTGTCCTGTGTTTAATTCACCTAGACTACCTGAGATAGTCTTGGCGCCTGCAGCTAAAGCACCCGCCGAGTCGGAAAGAGCAACTGTTCCTTTCTCAAGGCTAACACTGCCAGCTTCCAATTTCTCGAGCGCTGTGGCGACTTCTTTCTGTTTATCAGGATATTCGGCTAATAGTGGAGCCATAGCTTCCATTTGTTTTTGGAGTTCTTGAATACCGGCATGAAGATCAGCTGCTCCACTAGCAGTTTGTTCCGCTCCGGCTTTCCAGTTTGATAGATTCTGGGCAAGCTGTTCGGATCCCTGTTCAATCTTTGTTATTCCCTGAACCATAACAGGAATTTTTTTGTTCGCTTCTACTAAACCTGCTTTTACTTTTGAAGCACCAGCCATCAAGTCCTTCTGGCCAGTAAGAAGCTCACTTGAAGCATCCTCCAGCTTGGTATGTCCATCTTCCAACTGTCCAAGTCCACCGGCTAGAGTTTCTGCTCCATTCGCCAACTCTTCGGCTCCGGAATTCGCCGAATTCATACCTTGATTGAACTCGATTGACTTTCCCGCCAAAACGGATAAATTTTTATATAGTTCCTGGCTTCCATCTTTTAGCTTATCCGCACCATCGTTTATTTCAGCGGCTCCGTCACTTGCTTTATCTAGACCTTCGGCAAGGTTGCCGATTTTATCAAACATTGTCTCTGCATAAGTTTCAGAGAGTTTCTCAGATACAGAGGCCTTAATTCTCTCGGCAGCTGTTTCACCAATTTGAGCGGATAAAAAGTTAAAGCTCTCATTGGGTATATACACAAGCTCCAGCTTTTCGGGATGATCATCCAATAATGTTGTTGCATTTTCAGAGAAATCTTCTGGAATTTTAATCATCATATAATACTCTTGCTGCTCTAGACCCTTTTCCCCTTCATTTTCAGATACGAATTGAAAATCGAAGTCTTTGCTTTCTTTCAATTTTCCAACTAGATCATCGCCTAATTGTAGCTTTTCACCCTCCATCGTTGCTCCTGAGTCTTCATTTGCGACCGCAACGGGGAGATCTGAAAGATGTTCATAAGGATCCCAGAATGCCCATAAGAACATGCCACTGTAAAGGACTGGAACAAAGAGAACAGCAATAATGGGAATCAATAATTTTTTATTACGAAAAATAGCAGTTAATTCTTGAAAAAACAGTTTGTTTTTCATGGTGTCCTCCTTCTTATAAAAAGTGACCATTTTGTTCATTTAGTCACTTTTAACCTAAAATCAAGGATTACCTAGTTAGATAACCCTTTGAAAATATAAAATTCAAACAGCTGTGAAATTTCTTCCTTTGACAGCGGTGAGTGCTTTTTCTCCCAGTCAAATATCAAAGCGATATAGAGTTTCATCATGATGAAGGAAGTTTTTTCAGGATCACATTCCTTTATTTCTCCTCTTTCAACAGCCAGAACAACCTTTTCTTCAATAAATCTCAGGATAGCATGTTCCAGTTTTTCCATTACATCCAGTACAGCAGGTGTCCCAATATCCCTCGCTTCCTGTGAGAGCTTGATAGTCAGCTGATGTTGTTTGCGGAACTCAAGCAGCCTGTATAATGCCCGATGAACATTCTCATAAAATGAATCTGATGGTTTAACAGCATCATCGGCCACTTCCTTCATCTCTTTGATCAATCTTTTAATGATTTCGTCAAAGAGTTCCTCTTTATTTTTGAAAAAAGTATAAATCGTTCCTTTCCCGACATTTGCAAGCTTCGCTACCTGATCGATTGTTGTGGCCTTATAGCCATATAGAGAAAATGAATTAGTTGCTGCATCAATAATTTGCTGCCTACGGTCAATTGCCATCATTCCACCTCTGAAAATGACCAAATGAGAAAAGTGGTCAATTAGTACAAAAAGTAATTTAACATATCCATATTAATTTTGCAAACTCTCTTCAATGAATTTTAGAACAAGGAGATATGATACCGGTTCTTTAAAGGCTGAATACAGGATGATAAGTACAATCGGTATTTCCATACTTGGTTCTATTGTATTAACAAAATAAAAAACCCTTTAAGGGTTTTTTAAGAGTTAAGCTTTAAATAGTTCAGGATCTTTTCCACTGCTGCTTCTCCCTGGTCGATACAATCTGGAAGGCCTACTCCTTCATAGGAGCTGCCGCCGACAAATACGCCCGGAAGCTCATTTGCGAGATTATTCTTAAGGTTCACTACCCTTTCCTTATGCCCTACTGTATACTGCGGCATTGCCTCTTTCCAGCGGGAAACTACGGCAAATTCAGGCTGTGCCTGGATATCCATCGTTTTATTCAAATCCTCTAGAGCGATTTTGATGATTTCATCGTCCGAAAGCTCGACAATTGCCTCGTCACCTGGCCTGCCGACATAAAGGCGGAGCAATACTTTTCCCTCAGGCGTTGTATGTGGCCATTTTTTATGTGTCCAGGTGCAGGCAGTGATTGTATAATCACTATTACGCGATACAACAAACCCGGTTCCATCAATATCTTCTTTAATGACACTTTCCGGGAATGCCATCGCTACGGTAGCTACGGATGTAGAAGGCATGCTGCGGAACGGATCAAAAATATGTTCATGATCGGAGAACATATGCAATGCAGCTTCATGTGGGGCAGATACAAGGATGCTATCTGCATCCAGTGTTTCCCCGCTGCTCAGCCTCATCCGGTAGCCGCTTTCCTCCTTGCTTACTTTATCGACCCGGATTCCTTTTATCACCGAACCCGGTTCCAGTTTCGACTCAATTGCATCGACAAAAGATTGCAAACCTGAAGTCACAGTCAGGAACATTCCCTTTTTCTTGGCCTGACCGGTTTCGGCAGGCTTATTTTTCGACGAAGGAGACGTTTTCTTTATGCCAAGAATCAGGCTCCCGTATTTTTGCTCCACCTGATAGAATTGTGGGAAAGTGGATAATAGGCTCATATTATCAATATCCCCGGCATAAATACCGGAGAGGAGAGGCTCTATCAGATTTTCAACGACTTCATCGCCAAGTCTGCGGCGGAAAAATTCACCTAGTGACTGGTCTCCTTTTACCTTGGAAGGTGGCATAAAGAAGTCTCCTGCAGCCCGGAACTTCCCTGACCACGAAAACAGGCCCGTTGTAACGAATGGCCCAATTTGTGTAGGGATGCCCATCACAGATCCTCCTGGCATAGGGTGGAGCTTATCCTTCACTAACACATACGATTTCCCCGTACTGTTATTGACTAATTTATCTCCTAAGCCTACTTCCCTGGCGAGCCGTCCTGCACTTTCTTTTCTTTCAAGGAATGAATCCGGCCCTCTTTCAATTACAAAGCCATCTTTAACATACGTCTGCATTTTCCCGCCAACACGATGAGAGGCTTCGACCAATTTCACATCAAGCGGAAGCTGATTCTCCCTGGCATGCTTTTGCAAATAGTATGCAGCCGCCAAACCCGTTATGCCGCCACCTACGATTACAACTTTCTTCTTTTCTGTCACGGTAAATCGCCTTCTTTAAGTAGTTTTAGCGAGGCTCTATTCGTACATTTTGTTGCTATCTCAACCTGTATGAATGCTACCTTAATTCAGAAGTCTCCTCGAAAAGAGCAACGATACCCTTATTAATGCGGTTTTTAGAACATGTAAGGAAAAACACAATCCATGCGAAAACAGCCTAATGTGAAGTTGACAGCTTCTTTAAAATCACATCTGCCAATGCATCAATAAATTCAGGCTTTGTATTTGGCATTGCCGGCCTGTAATAGCTGGCCCCGATATCATCCGTCACGTTCTTGCATTCATAATCATTGTCATATAATACTTCCAGATGGTCGGACACAAATCCAGCAGGAACATAAACAAAGGCTTTATAGCCATTTGCCTCGTACAGGTCTCTCGTCAAGTCCTGGACATCTGGCCCTAGCCATGGCTCAGGTGTGTTGCCTGCACTTTGCCAGCCAACCTCGTAATTTTTCACATTTGCCTGGTTTGCGATCATATCAGCTGTTTCTTTTAATTGATCAGGATACGGATCGCCCATTTGGAGAATCTTCTCCGGAAGGCTGTGGGCTGAAACGATCAATACTGAGTTTTCGCGCTCATCAGCGGGCATATCAGCGAATGTCCTTGCCACACGGTCTGACCAGTACTTGATGAATTTCGGTTCATCATACCACTGTTCAACCGATACAATTTCAGGACCGCCCAATTTTGCTGCTTCTTCCTTTGCACGTCCATTATACGATTTCACGCTGAATGTCGAAAAATGCGGTGCGAGTACAATGCTGACGGCCTCTTCAATCCCATCATCGTGCATTTGCTTCACGGCATCCTCGATGAACGGCTCGATATGCTTCAATCCAAGATACATTTTGAATTCAACTTCATCCTGGATGCTGTTCAAATGCTGTTCAAGCTTCTCGCCCTGCTCAACGGTGATCTTCGCAAGTGGAGAAATACCTCCAATTGCTTCGTAACGCTGTTTTAAGTCCTCTAGCATTTCCGGTGACGGAGTGCGTCCGCGTCGGATATGTGTATAATATCGTTCAATATCTTCTTCTTTATAGGGTGTGCCATATGCCATCACAAGCAAACCCATCTTTTTCTTTGTCATGATTGCACCTCTTTTTTCGTGTCTCTAAGCTTCTATTCTGCCAAAAACACGACCATTTTACCAAATGTAATGCTCTGAAGCAGATTGGAGACTATTTGCCTAGTTTAGAGGCAGAGTACTCATGGATAAAAGCAGTCAGCTTTTTCAATGTTTCCGGGTTCACAGATGGGAATACACCATGTCCAAGGTTGAAAATGTAGCCTGGTTGTACCATGCCCTGGTCAAGGATAGCCTTGGCCTTTTCTTCGATTACTTCCCAAGGGGCAAGCAGGATTGCAGGATCAAGATTTCCCATGACGGTTTTCTGGATCCCAAGCTCTCGAGCCTCACTGATTTGCAGACGCCAATCCAATCCAACTACATCAAGCGGAAGTTCGTGCCACTCCATGGCAAGGTGGCTTGCACCAACACCGAACATGATCAATGGAACGTTTTCCTTCTTCAGTTCAGAAAAAATCCTGTTCATTACTGGCTTGATGAAAGTACGGTAATCCTGGACATTCAGCGCACCTACCCATGAATCAAAAATCTGGATAGCTTTTACTCCAGCCTTGATTTGAGATTTCACATATGTAATCACCATATCGCCAAGCTTGTCCATCAGCGCGAACCAGGCTTCTGGCTGGGCATACATGAAAGCCTTAGTCTTGTTGTAATTCTTTGAAGGGCCGCCTTCGATCATATAGCTTGCAAGCGTAAACGGTGCTCCTGAGAAGCCGATCAATGGTACAGACAGCTGTTCCTCTGTAAGAAGCTTGATCGTGTCAAGTACGTATGGAATATCAGATTCAGGGTTAATCGTCCCCAAACTTTCAACATCGGCCAATGATTTTACTGGATTGGAAATGACAGGTCCGATGCCTGATTTAATTTCCACATCCACTCCCATAGCTGGCAGCGGTGTCATGATGTCCTTGTAAAGGATCGCCGCATCTACTCCATATTGCTCAACAGGCAGCCTTGTCACATATGCACAAAGTTCAGGCTGGTGCGTAATTTCGAATAAAGAATATTTTTCCTTGATTTCTCTATATTCAGGCTGGGACCTTCCAGCTTGTCTCATATACCAGACAGGAACGTAATCTGTTTTTTCTCCTCTGGCTGCTTTTAAAAATGTATCGTTAATGATCTTGCTCATTAGGGGAAATCCACCTTTCAATAATGTCTGTATTCCATTGTAATATAAAAAGAATAAAATAAAAAACAACTATTTTCCGAATCGTAACTGTGGTAGTCTGACGTAATTTTAAAACAATAACTAAATAAACTATATACACTATATCGTTTTTATTGGCCCGTTTCATAGAAAACGCTTTAAATTGTTAAAAATTTGACGAATTTTGCTTTTAGGTTCTTTAAAAAAGGGAAAACAGATTAGGCTTGGGTTTGTCAGCATAAAATTAGTATAATAGAAGCAAAGCACTTTTATTAAGATGAGGTGAGAAGATGAATCTTTATATTACATCGGGAACTCCAGACTTTTTATTGACTTTAAAAGAAAAGCACCAGGGAGAAACCATGGTATTGATGAACAATAATGAGTCGTCACTCCTTGTCCATGAGTCTGACAAGAAAACAGTGTTCAGTTCACCAAGAAAGTATGAGGTGATTGATTCCGCTGGTTCACTGGACAATGAAGGATTCGCTGTACTCAACAATATCCCCGTGACAGATGAAGGGCGGCCCCTGTTTGAAGACCGATTTTTGAACAGGCCGAGACTGATTGAGAATGAACCAGGTTTTGTCGCCATCCGCGTTCTTCGTCCCTTGAGTTCCAACACTTATATCATTATGACAATCTGGGAAAATGAAGGGGCATTTGAAAACTGGCAAAAATCGAAGGCTTATGAGAATGCGCACAAAAAACGCGGCACAGAAGCAGGAATAGATGCTGCTCGACCGAATATTTTTGAGAGCGCATCATATGTTTCGAAATTTTATATTGAAAAATAGAAAATGGGAGGGGCATTAGGCACCCTCCCATTTATTATTTCGTTTTAATCAAACCGTTTCTGTTAGCATAAACCGCTGCCTGCGTCCTGTCCGATAAACCGAGTTTACCCAGAATATTTGAAACATGGGTTTTGACCGTTTTCACTCCGATGAATAACTCCTCGCTGATCTGCTGGTTTGTCATTCCTTCACCAATACATTTCAGGACATCAAGCTCCCGTTCTGTCAATTCATCATGTGGCTTTCGCTCCTGCGGCCTCAGCCTTTTCATCATCCTGTTGGCCACTTTTGGTTCAATGACCGTTTCCCCTCTTGACGCTTTTTCAATCGCCTTGATGACTTCCGATGCGGACGCTGTTTTTAGCATATAACTGAATGCTCCTGCCTCGATGGCTGGAAAAACCTGTTCATCGTCATAAAAGCTTGTGATAATGATAATTTTGCATTCTGGATAGAAACTTAGTATCTCCCTGGTTGCATCAATCCCCGATCCATTTTCCATTAACAAGTCCATCAGGACAACATCTGGTTTCGTATCCTTTACAAGTGAAACTGCCTTTTTTCCACCATCCGCCTCACCGACAATCTCGATTGCTGGTTCAGTCTCCAAATAGGAAATGATACCTTTTCTGACCATTTCATGATCATCTACTACTACAACCCTAATTTTCCCCATTACTCTTCCCTCCTCAAAGCCGGTATACGTATTTCAATATATGTTCCTTCGTTGGCTTTTGAACGAATATTATATGTACCGCCAATTTGTTCGCACCGTTCCCTCATCGTTTTTAGTCCGTATGATGCCATCTTTTCTTCGTGAATGTCGAAGCCTTTACCATCGTCACCGATATATAAATGAATATATCGATTCTCTTCTGTAAGCACCAATTTCACCTTGCTCGCATCTGCATGGCGCAGGATATTTGATAGTGCTTCCTGGACAATCCGGAATATATGCTCTTCTGCAGCTTGTGAAAGATGTTCGATTTCATCGACACTGGCTTCGAATGCCAGATTCGTTTTTTGCTTCAGTTCCCTGATTAGTTTAATGATTCCTTCACACAGACTTTCCCCGCTCAATTGGACAGGCCTGAGGTGAAGAAGAAGGGCCCTCATTTCCCCCTGTGCTTTGCCCGCTATCTCAGATATTTGCTCAAGCTGTTTCCGGGCCTTCTCTGGGTCTTGGTCAAACCATCTTAGTGAAGCAGATGACATCATGCTGAGCGCGAATAGCTGCTGGCTGACTACGTCATGCAGATCCCTGGCGAGCCTCTGTCTTTCCTCCATAGTCGCGACGGACTTTGCCGTCTTTGACAACTCCGTTTTTTCTTCTGCAAGCCGCTGTAATGAATAGACCTGGTCCTGGAGGTATTCAGATAACTGATTGAGCTCCTCGGAAATGAGTCCGATTTCATCTTTTTCATCTGTCTGGATTCTCTCCGTGAATTTGCCTCTGCGCAAAGTAGCAATAAACATCAAAATGTCGCCAAGGCGTCCTTTAATTACATAGCTTCCTCGTAAACTGAAGTAAAATCCGGCTGCTGCCATAATGACAAAGCTATACAGCCAAAACCAGAAGGTCATTGCAGTGGAAATGCCACTGTCGGGCACCAGGAATAGAAAGATTTGAAGGCCGATGAAGAGGATGAGAGAAGTTATGAAAGCCATCATTAAGAACGTTTGGATAAACCATAAGCGGATACTTTTCATTCGCTTCATCCCCCCTACACACGATCAATCCTGACAGAACCGATCTTTAATTCGATAGTAATGTTCAATTTTCTTACTGCCTGATCATAATCATCCGACTTATATGCGACTACATGCTTTATTTGCTCCTGGGCATAATCAAAGAGCTTTACTTCACCAACGCCTATGACAGCATCGATCTTTACAGGCACATCCTCAGGAATAAGCATTTTCACTTCACCAACCCAGCCTCTAACCCTTATCGGCGTCTCCCTGTCAGGAATGAAGCCTTTGCTGAAGTCTATAAAATATTCACCGACCATATTGTATAAATCCATTGGTTCGACTGCCCAGTTTTGCTTTTTGAATGTGACCTTGCCAATCGATACCCCTCGTATCTTCTTAAAGGAAGTTTCGGGAGCCTGGATTTTATCGATCTGCTTCGTTGATGGAAAGTCAGTTTGGTAAATAACTTTTATTTTTTTATTCTTAAACAGCATCGCTAATCCAAAATAAATCAGCAATAGAGGCCAAAGCTTCCACACATCAAGAAATTCAAAGGCAATCAGGCCAAAGCGATCCATGATCAGCAACGATGAAAATAGGACGATGAACGATCCCCAGCCAAACTGCCTCTGCAGTAAAACTACCAATCCATACACATTTAATAAAAATGGATAGGTTACGACAAAAAGCTCTTTTATTTCCAAGGAAATGACACCTAAATTGACTAGCAGAAGAATAACTCCTAAGCCTGATAGTATGACAGCCGCAGCTATCTGATTCATCGATCGTGTACGCAAAAGTTCCCCCTTCTTTCTTCCTATCATAATCACTTATTCTTTTCCTGCTGGGAAAATCCCTTTTTTTATAGTTAATCATGCTGGTTTCTAAGGATATAAATTATAGCTTCATATTAAAATATAGCTCGCTATTTTTCGCCCCTCCGGAGAAGCTTTTCCCCTCCGTCTCGAGACCGATAAAAAATTCTCCGATACCGCTCACACCTTTTTGCTGCCATCATATCCTGTAGTACTCAATTAGGAAATTTGCCTATATAACGCAATGGTACACAGAGTGTCATTTAGAAAGGAGGATTATTCCATGGTCATAGAATTAACGGCACTTCATTGGATATATGTTTTATTCATTTTCCTCATTATCGGTTTCATGGTCATGAAAAGAGATACAACTCTTATATCGATTGCCGGTATCTTTTTATTGGCCATCGTCGCTACGGGATCCTTGAGTGGGTCGGTCAGCAGCATATTCAATAGCTTCATATATGCGATTACCGAGCTTTTGCCTACTATTCTTGTTATTTCGATTATCGTGGCGATGAGCAGGACACTTACGGTGACCGGGATCAATGATGCGATGATATCCCCGTTTGCAAAGCTGATCAAAACACCGGCGCTTGCTTATTGGACGATCGGCATTGTCATGATGGTCATATCCTGGATTAAGTGCATTTACAGATACCACCCAGAAAATACTTATGTATCAAGGGTTTGAATAAAGTTGGTAATTATATCCTCAATAAATAAGACTTCCCCAAAAGAGGAAGCCCGACATCTTATTTCCCAATATCTAAGGTAAGTTCAACCCCTAATGTTAATTCGTTTACCCCGACAATATCCTTACCTTTATCATCATCATATTCAACTTCTTTTACCTTTCCCCCAACAAATACAGCATCAATATAATTAATTGAGTTCGAATCCATCAATTGCCCTACTTTGACATTATCCGTTTTAGGAACATAACCTATATGTTGACGGTCATTTCCTAAGTTAATCAGAACCTTTATTGCATTCTTATCAAATTTATTGTCAGGTTCTTTTTCAAAAGATACATAATCTCCAAATTCAACATCTTCAAATTCGGAAACCTCTATTTCATTATTTAATATTTCTTTATTTGTATACCCTGAATAAGCAGGGATACCATTTTCTTCGGCTATTTCTTTTGCAATCTTTCTTAATAACGGTTGGATTTTTTTACCCTTATCATTTGCATAAGACACACCAGCAACATTAAAAGTAAGTATATTGTTCTTTTTCTGTACTCTTGGCGGTTCTGTTTGAGTAATTGGTCTAGCGGTAGTTACCGCTGCCTGATTGATACCGCTTCTTTCAGACTTGTATTTATAGACTATATAAATCGCATGAATTACTCCAGGTATAAAATAAAAGAAGCAAAGAATCAAATTTATAAAGGCTTGTAATGGTTTACGTGTTAACAATACTGCAACTGGTGGAAAAAATATAGCTAATAAATATAACAATGGATAGTCCTCCTGAAAATTGGTTATATTCTTTATTCTTCACACTAGGCAAAAAGTCCTTCAAGTTTTCTTACGGCATGAAGGGCAATAAGGTCTTCTTAATAAATGGTCACTACGTATCTCCCACTTATAACCACACATCGTACATTGGGCAGTAACTTTTTCTCTACTGGAAACATAATAAATCACCTTAACAGCATTATCTGATTTTACTGCCACCTTATCTTTATATGCTTCTGCCCTATTAACCTTATTTTTTTCGATTAGTTCGGCCTTATCAACTACTTTCTTAGGTTTCCTGATGGGGGATTTTTTAGGTTTCTTAAGTTTAAGCAATTTCTTTGTGAGTAATATCTGTTCCACAAATTCATTTTTTTGTAGTCTCTCATTAAACAAACATCTTCTTAAGCAATTAACCGATTCCGAAACATCAATATTATATCTAGTCTCCTCGTCAGTTATTTGCTTAATTTCATCTATTACATTCGCTAATTTAATTAACTCTTTATCTTTCAATGTATAATCATTTATTCCATGCTTGTATTCAGCCTGAACAGAAATAAAAGAATTATCTATTTCATTATTTATAAGACCAGATATCTTAAACCTCTCTTTCCTAAACGCAAAAACATTATAAAAGTCTTTCTCGAAATATTGTATTCCAGACTTAAAATTTGCTGTTGTTTCATTA
>NZ_JBIQOE010000192.1:0-5006 GCF_047739415.1 Mesobacillus sp.
TTCGAATTCAACGGATTCCCGCTTGAATCAAGCGAATTGCTGCTGAACAACTATAAGCTTGAAGAACAGGAAGCGCCATTCACATTGAAGCCGTATGAAACAAGGGTATATATGAAGTAAGCTTAAAGGGAGCCTTTTTGTTAGCAGGTTCTGTTTAGAGGTGCAAACAACATCGCGAAAATCTCAAGCATTTAACATGAATAATCACATAAGAAAACGCTGTTGAATCAGAATCAACAGCGTTTTTAATTCCACTATAACCTTCATGACTTTTAAAAAAGCGATTATAAAGATATTTTCATAAATTTACTAACATCCTTAAATCCCATTTTCTCATACAATTTCAATGCTTTTTCATTATGGGAATATACATTCAGTCTTACATCACTATATCCGTTTTTTCTAAATTCTTTTAAAGCTTCTTCCATCAATAATTTGGAGTAACCTTTACCTCTGTAAGGCATTTTTACATATATATCATTTATCCAGCCGATTTCATCACCCGTTAGGTAATCAAATGCTTTATCAATTTGAATCCATCCCAGGAGCGTATTGTCATTCATTAAGCAGAGAAAATAAGCATTATATTTTGCGGAATGCTCATAGGCTTCAATCATTTTTTGCTTATTATCATCCGAATCATGATTTGTTGCTTCTTTTCGGTTTTCACCCGCTAATTCATAAATTTCTTCTATCTCTGTTTCGGAAGCCACTTTAAAGCTTAACTCCATACCTTCACCTCTAAATAAACTAATTTGTTTTTCTTAAAATACCAACCTCATAAATATTAGTTATTTGCACATAAAGTCCTCTACCATGAACCTTTCCCGTTTTTTAATTTCTTATTTACCCTCTTTCACCTTGTAGTTCAATTTTGTATGTAAACTACTGAATCAACTAACAACAAATGTCTGATAAACAACCTCTTCCCCATCCTGCACTTCCGACTGCTCTACAAAGTCGATCTCCTCTAGCTGGTAGATTTTTTTCCAAAAGTGCACTGCTGTTTCGTTTTCTACCAACTGGGATATGTAATAGCTGCCTTTATTTTGCGCAAATATTTCCGATACGGCAGCTGTTGCGACTCCTTTTCTCCGGAATGTGTTGAGGATGAAAAAGTCATTGATTACTTTATCTACTTTTGTGGTGAAAGGGGCTTCGAGAATCAGGACAAACCCTGCCAGCTTTTCATCGGCGGTAATGAAGTATGGAGTGATTCCTTCTTTTTCCCATATAAGCGGAAATGAATCAAATTCGAAGCTGCCATCCTCACTAACCTCCAATCCATCTGTATAAGCGGACAAATCATGCAGGTAAAGTGAATATAAATTTCGCAATACTTCCTTTTTATCTGGATTGATCTCTTTCAATATTACTTTCATTTGTATTTTCCTTGAACAAATAAGGTAATAGTCCTATTAAGAATTCACGCTAAAGAGGAGGAATCCTGCATAGAAAAATAGAATTTTTCATTAAGGTGGCTGATTGGCGTTTAGCTTGCTTGCTTTAGGAGAATATAACACAGGAAGGAATTGGGCTGAGAAAAAGGTTGGCAAAACAGGGGTTATGCATTAAAATAATTTCTGGCTTATAAATATGTATTTTAAGGGTGAAATCATTTTGGAAAAACCATTGCGTAAAACAAGATCTACCGGGGACTTATTAGCATTTATCATTCCCTCATTAATAGGAATTTTTTTCTTTATGTTACCAATCTCCTATAACGGAGAAATAACGATACCGATCGCTGTCCTATCCGGATGGCTTCAGGACTTGCTCGGCGGTACGCTGCCTGCGATCATGACTGTGATCATCGTTCTGACTCTAATCGGAACTTTATTAATAAAAACCATCAGACCTGAAATCCTTAACCGCAATCATTTTCTGAAAGCGTTGTTTGATGTACCAGCTGTCTGGCTTGTTGCGAGGATTTTAGGGGCAATTTTTGCAGTAATGACTTTATTTCAATTAGGGCCGGAAGCAGTTTGGTCACCTAACACAGGCGGTTTGCTGCTCAACGACCTTTTGCCAATCCTTTTCTCTGTTTTTTTCTTTGCGGGATTATTCCTTCCTTTATTGCTGAACTTCGGCCTGCTTGAATTGTTCGGAACATTGATGGCCAAGATCATGCGTCCTATTTTCACATTGCCTGGCCGCTCTTCAATCGATACTCTTACTTCTTGGCTTGGGGACGGCACGATTGGTGTTCTACTGACTAGCAAGCAGTATGAAGAAGGATATTATACAAGAAGAGAAGCCGCTGTTATCGGGACGACATTCTCTGTTGTCTCAATCACGTTCAGCCTTGTCGTCATTTCTCAAGTTGACCTGGGCCATATGTTTGTTCCATTTTATTTAACCGTGACACTGGCTGGTGTGGTTGCAGCTATTATCCTTCCAAGAATCCCGCCTCTGTCAAGGAAGCAGGATACGTATTATGTGGAGCAGAACAACGATTACTCTGAGGAGAACATTCCTGATGGCTATACACCTTTCTCCTGGGGTATGGCACAGGCTGTCGAAAAAGCAAGCACCAATAAGAGTTTCAAAGATTTCTTCCTTGCCGGAATCCGCAATATCCTTGATATGTGGATGGGTGTTGCGCCGATCGTCATGGCGCTTGGAACACTGGCGCTGATTGTCGCTGAATATACACCAGTATTTCAATGGCTAGGGATGCCGTTCATTCCGCTGTTGGAGCTAATGCAGGTTCCTGAAGCGAAAGCTGCATCGGAGACATTGATCGTCGGCTTTGCGGACATGTTCCTTCCTTCCGTAATCGGTGCTGATATCGCAAGCCCGATGACAAGGTTCATCATTGCGTCTGTTTCCGTCACACAGCTAATCTATATGTCTGAGGTCGGCGGCCTGCTGCTGGGTTCAAAAATCCCTGTCAGCTTCGGGGAATTGTTCATTATCTTCCTGCAGCGTACACTTGTGACATTGCCAATCGTTGTACTGGTTGCGCATTTTCTGTTTTAAGTAAACATGAATACTTACAAACAAGCATTAAATGGGGACGAGACGATACTGGATACACACAATATGATGTAAAACTGCGAAAACCGGATGGCGAGAGGCCAGCCGGTTTTTTCACATATCGGGAATTCCGCGAAAATGCGTTGGGATTCCGCGAAATCAGATCACAATTCCGCGAAAACTTACATCAATGCTGCGAATTTCTACGTTAATTCTTAGAACTGGAAAAAATCACTGATTTTTTCCAGCAAAAAAGAGAAGCAACACGCTTCTCTTTTAAAATGATATGTTTCTAGCACTGGAAAGACCGTATCTGTCTCAGGTCCATTCCGTAGTAAACCCATCCGCGGCGGCGGCTCCATCTCCAGCCGGCAATGGAATTCCTGCCGAGGAATACCGGATAGAACCAGAAGCTTCTGCCATCGACCAGCCAGATGTAGGTGAATCGGAACATACATCTTCTGATTCCGCCTGGGTCTACTGCAAATGCCGTTGCCTGTTCTTGCGGCACGTATGCTGGCGGGGGCGATGATGGCGGCCCTCCTGCCTGCTGGCCCCCTCCAGGGAACCCGCCTGGTCCTCCTCCTGGGAAACCACCACCTGGTATACCTCCACCCTGGCCTGGAAATCCTCCTCCGGGGATTCCGCCACCTTGGCCTGGAAATCCGCCTGGGCCACCGAATGTCCTTGCACCTTCTTGCGGGTAAAACTCATTCTCATAAAAGCCATAATCGTCTTCAAATTGCTGATTTGGTCCATATGGGTAGAAGTTATTATAATACAAACTCATATCCCCTCTCTAAAAGTCTTCCTTGTAATGTATGCAATACGCCCAATTAGGTGCTAGTTGGCACTCAGGCTTTCAATTTCTTTTTGCAGTTGGCCAGTGATTTCGTCTACCTTTGCAAAATCCATGGCTTCGATGTAGATTGCCTCCAATTGGTCGCGAAGCTCCTTAGCATGCGCTAAAGAGGCAATTGCTTCGTTCATCTTTGCTTTATATCTTCCGCCGACATCCTTGATTTCCGCTTCATATTTTTCATCTGTACCTGGAGTGATCAATTCTACATACATATCAATGATTTCATCTGTCTCTCTTTCCGGAAAATACTCATGTGGGGCCGTGCTGTCGAATATCGCAAAGTCTAGCTCGCGGACAATGACCATATCCAGGCTGTGCGGGTCAAATCCGCAATGATAGACTTCAACGTCATACCCGCGCGACTGTGCTTCGGCGGCAATTTTTTTCAGCATGGTAGACTTTCCAGAGCCAGGGCGGCCTTTAATGAAGTACCTCTTGCCCACTGTCTCAGTCAGGTTGGGAACAAAGTCGACTGCGCCAACCGGAGTTGCCGCACCAAGGAAGCGGTCGTACACCCTCCCCCCGCCTTCCTTAGATGTACTGTCTCCGAAGAACCTCTCAATCAATCTGTTCGTCAGCTCATTCGCTTTTTCAAAATCCATGTTTTCGATATAGATTTTTTCCCACTCGTCATGGATTCTCAGCGCTTCAGCAAAGAGGCTGTAAGCAGAATTGAAAGCTCCACTGATTTTTTCGCTGAGCTGCAGGATGGTTTCCTTGTGTTCCTGAAGCTTGCCGGAATTCCATGCATCTCCCAGATTGACGTACTCCTCTACCGCTCCAGGTGCTTTCGGTTCGATAACATGTGGTGCAGTTCCGTCAACGATCCCCGCATTCAATTTAGGAATTAACACACCATCGATTGATTTGTTGTCTGATGAGCAATGCAGGAATTGGACATCATAGCCTTTTTCACTCCATTCATTGCCGATCTTTTTCATGAGCGAAGATTTTCCTGTTCCTGGTCCGCCCTTCAATATGAATAGCCGGGACAAGCCCTGCAAGCTGGAATCATATAAGCTGTAAAAGCCGCGGGCCGTGTTGCCGCCGGCAAAGTAGTTCAGGATTTTTCCTGACATTTAATCGCACTCCCTCCAACCGTTCTTATAAACGGCAAGTTTTCACTTCCCCCTTACTATATGCAGGGGATTTGTTCTGGGTGAAT
>NZ_JBIQOE010000193.1:0-35264 GCF_047739415.1 Mesobacillus sp.
AAAATAACCTGCTAAAAAAGTATATTTTCAAAACTTTTACCAACTCAACACTACCACTTTAGACAATGAACTGCTAAGCTTCTACCTATATTCTCTGTCCTTCAACCTTCTTATTAAACCTCATACCAAAAAATTTTATCCATTCGTTTAGGTTCTGCTTTTTTGCATTTTATACAGTTATCTCAATAATATTCCACATTACATTCCGAGTTCCTCTAAAATATCCTCTGAACTTTTAACCAGTTTGGCTCCTTGTTGGATTAAATAGTGGCCTCCATCAGAATCCGGACTCAAAATGCTGCCGGGGACAGCAAATACATCCCTTCCTTCATTCAAAGCAAAATCTGCCGTGATCAATGAACCACTCTTTTTCCTCGCTTCAACAACAAGTGTACCCTCTGAAAGACCGCTGATAATCCTATTTCTCATTGGAAATTGCCATTTCGCAGGCATTGTAGCTGGTGGATATTCTGATAATACCAGTTGTTTTTCCATCATGTACTCTGCCAATTTAATATTTTCCTTTGGATATAGATTGTGAAACCCGCCAGCTATGACACCTATTGTTTTCCCGCCCAATTTAATGGCTGCTTTATGGGCATGGGCATCGATTCCCTTTGCGAGACCACTAACAATCAGTACATTTTTATCTATTAATGAGGGAAATAAATAGTCGATCGCTCCAATGCCATATGCTGTGGCGTTCCTTGACCCAACAACTGCAAGGCTTTCTTTTTGCTTTAACAAAGATAGATTTCCTCTGGCAAACAGCATCCATGGTGGTTGATAGATTGTCTTAAGCCTATCTGGATAGTCGTCGTCAAAAATAGTGATTAGGTGAATGTTCTGTGTGGCATAGTCATTTAGAAGTTTGTCGACGGAGATTAATTGATGGTCTTTGGTGAGTTGATCTGTTCGAGGATGGATAGAAGGATAGTTAGCAGCTTCGTTTTTGCTCAATACAGCATTTGCTTTAAGTATGGAGTAAATTGCTTTCCAGCTCGCATGCCTGCTATGGACAAGCTGGATCAGTTTCTTTTTTAATTCATCCATATGCTTCCCCCTGGGATTAATAAACAGCCCCTCTGTTAAGAGGGACTGTCTGATTGAATGTTTTAGTGTGTTTTGCACTTGTCGTAAAGGTCTTGCTCCTTCAAAACGCGAATTAGCGTTTCGCCCATTACGGATGGAGTTTCAGCAACCTGAATGCCGCATTCATTCATTACGCGGATTTTTTCGTCTGCAGTTCCTTTTCCGCCAGAAATAATCGCACCAGCATGGCCCATGCGCTTCCCTGGAGGTGCAGTTCTTCCGCCGATGAAGCCAACAACTGGTTTCGTCATGTTAGCCTTGACCCACTCAGCTGCTTCTTCTTCAGCCGTGCCGCCGATTTCACCAATCATGATGACAGCATATGTGTCTGGATCTTCATTGAATGCCTTCAGGACATCGATGAAGTTCGTTCCATTAACCGGGTCTCCGCCAATGCCCACAGCTGTAGACTGGCCGATTCCTTCTTGAGTTAACTGGTGTACCGCTTCATATGTCAGCGTTCCAGAACGGGATACAACGCCAACATGTCCTTTGGTATGGATATATCCAGGCATGATGCCGATCTTGCACTCATCAGGAGTGATTACGCCAGGGCAGTTAGGACCAACCAGGCGAGTCTTCTTTCCTTCCATGTAGCGCTTAACCTTGACCATGTCCAAGACTGGGATATGCTCAGTGATACAGATTGCCAAATCAAGCTCAGCATCAACAGCTTCGACAATCGCATCTGCAGCAAATGGTGCTGGTACATAGATTACTGTCGCATTTGCGCCTGTTGCATCAACAGCTTCTTGTACTGTGTTGAATACAGGAACGCCTTCTACTTCTGTACCACCCTTGCCTGGAGATGTTCCTCCAACAATTTTCGTACCATATTCAAGCATTTGTTTTGTATGGAAAAGGGCTGTTGAACCCGTAATTCCTTGAACAATGACCTTTGTATCTTTATTAATGAATACGCTCACGTCAAATTCTCTCCTTTCGATCCTACTTAACTAATGAAACGATTTTTTCAGCGCCGTCTGCCATTGATTCAGCAGCAATGATATTCAAGCCAGACTCATTAAGAATCTGTTTTCCAAGTTCAACGTTAGTACCTTCAAGACGAACGACAAGAGGAACCTCAAGTCCAACCTGCTTGGCTGCCTCTACTACACCAGTAGCAATTACATCACACTTCATGATGCCTCCGAAGATATTAACAAAGATACCCTTAACATTTGGATCTGAAAGGATGATTTTGAAAGCTTCCGTTACTTTCTCAGCAGTTGCACCGCCCCCAACATCAAGGAAGTTGGCGGGGTCTCCGCCATAATGCTTCACAATGTCCATAGTTGCCATCGCAAGACCTGCACCGTTAACCATGCAGCCGATATTTCCATCCAAAGAAATATAGCTTAGGTCATACTTCGATGCTTCGATTTCCTTTGGATCTTCTTCTTCAAGGTCGCGGTACTCAACGATATCCTTCTGGCGGTATAATGCGTTTGAATCAAAATTCAATTTCGCATCAAGTGCCATAACCTGACCATCGCCTGTTACAACAAGCGGGTTGATTTCAGCGATAGAACAATCTTTTTCGATATAAGCTGTGTACAGGCTCATCATGAACTTAACAGCCTGGTTCACTAGTTCTTTCGGGATATTGATATTGAATGCAACACGGCGAGCCTGGTATGGCATCAAGCCGACTACAGGATCAATTTCTTCTTTGAAAATCTTTTCAGGAGTAGCTTCTGCCACTTCTTCGATTTCCGTTCCACCTTCTTCAGAAGCCATTAGGACAACGCGAGAAGTTGCGCGGTCAAGAACAAGACCGATATAGTATTCTTTCTTGATATCGCAGCCTTCTTCGATAAGCAGGCGCTTTACTTCCTTGCCTTCTGGACCAGTCTGGTGAGTAACCAGTGTCTTACCTAATATCTCAGAAGCATATGTACGTACTTCATCAAGGTTCTTTGCAACCTTGACACCGCCGGCTTTACCCCTTCCGCCAGCATGGATTTGAGCTTTTACGACAACTACTGATGAGCCAAGCTCTTTAGCTGCATCAACAGCTTCATCGACTGTAAAAGCAACCTTTCCATTCGGTACTTTTACCCCATATTTTCTGAGGATTTCTTTTCCTTGATACTCATGGACATTCATTTCCCATCCTCCTATCTATTAGAAAAACGAACAAAAATACAGAATCGCCTAGCTACCCGCTCCGCAAATTCATTTTCCTAAGTAGAAAAT
This sequence comes from Mesobacillus sp., assembly GCF_047739415.1. Taxonomy (GTDB): domain Bacteria; phylum Bacillota; class Bacilli; order Bacillales; family Cytobacillaceae; genus Mesobacillus. Next base: position 3,292 of record NZ_JBIQOE010000193.1, read on the forward strand.
ATAATTCATTTAAATTTCTAAAAAATAGACTGCGCTTTCATTTTATATAATGAATTATTGATTGTCTACCTTTATGATTTAAATATTTCGCCATTTTAAATATTGCAAAAAAATAACGAAGAGAAAGCTTGCGGATAGTCAAAGCCGGAATCATTGCGTTTCCCGGCTTTGACAATAAAAATTCATGCTAAAAAAGCTATATTCATTCTGTTGGTTTTCATTGTGAAAATATTATTTTTGTCTTCCTGTTTGTTTATCCAAATGATAGACAAAGGAAAATACTTCGGCTACTGCTTGATACAACTCTTCTGGAATTCGCTCATTTAATTCCAGCTGGCTCAGGACTTCAACGAGTGAAGGATCTTCCTGGATGGGAATTTCATGATTCTTCGCTTTTTCAATGATTTGTTCAGCAACGAGACCCTTACCCTTTGCCATTACTTTAGGAGCGTCCATATTTCCGGCGTTATACCCCAGGGCTACAGCTGTTTTCCTTGTATGCTTAGGTGGTTTCATATTTTAATATCCACTCCGCTATATTCTTTTTGGCCATAAAGATTTGCCAGGCTGCGTTGATTTCTCCCTGTCTGGGATTGCCCAGGAACATGGAAGTGAACAGAGGACAAATGATAATCGATTTCCGCTAGCTTCAATTTCAATAACGGTGTCATTTCTTCTGCCATTTTTCTCAGAGTGGGATTTTCGTTAAAAATCTGGACACTCATAATTCGATTCTGCACTTGCATATCAACGATTACATCATCCAAATGCTCAAGTTTAAGATAAAAGAGCACACGGCAAAAATCAGCGTCTATTTTTCCGTCTTCAGTCTTCTTCCCGCTCCATTGCATCGTAAGTTCATTCGTTTTTCCACCCAGCATAAAGGGTATTTGCACAACGAGCTGCTGGATCGGACCCGCTTCCTGGGAAAGCAGCTGAAATCCGGTGAGTTTGTTTAAGACCAACTCTGCAGCTTCTTTAACAGCAGGCGGAGGATTTTCGTTCAACAGGCGCAGAACAAGGGATTTAAGTGTCTCTGATAGTTGTGCCTTGCCAATCTCTCCATCTTTTAGAACTTCGCTAAGCTGTTGTTCGTAAGACAGACCCAGGGCTGATAGGAATTGTTTTATCCTTGTATCGGTGAGCAGTGCGGTGCCAGTTTCTTGCAGTGGAGCTGGCTGTTCTGCTTTGGCAACTGCTTCAGAGAGCAGCTGTGTATGCAGGCCTGTTAAATTGCCGGATTGGGGCTGTCCCGCAACCTTAAGCAAGTCTACTCCAGCTTGTCGCCACGTATCCTTTTCTCCCATCAGGACGGATAGGGACTCTCCATCACTCACCATTGAGATTAACTGCTTGAAAGCCTGAAGTCCTTGCTTTGCCTCCGCTTCTTTTCCAGAAGTTCGGTAGAATAACAATTTAAGTGATTCTGCCAGCTCATTAGCTAGGAATGTTTTTTCAGGAATCAAATTTGAAATCATCTGTCTGGCTGTAGAATTGTCGCCATTTCCTATGAGTGTTATGATATTTTTGGCGAAATTCAGCCCCTCAGGGAATTCATCTCCAATTGCGCTTAAGCTTTGAAGCCTGACCAGCATCTGCTGTAAAAGATTGCTTTCAGTGCTTTTCGAAGTAATCGCACCAAACTGTTTAAGCAGATCCAGAGCAACTTGACTTTTCTGACCTTCCCGTTTAAGCCATATTGCCGCTAAATTATTCACGGCTGCTTCAGAATTCATTATTTTGCTGGATGGCAGCATTTCATTCAAAAGTTTTTTAAGATTTGCACCTGCCGCAGAATTCCACGCCGTGTCTAAAGTCTTTTCAAGTTTATCCATCAACTGGACCAGAGATTGTTCTTTGGTGGTGGTGTAGAGGGCATCAAACGCAGCCTTTGTAACGGGAAACCCTCTAGTCAGGATCAACTTAATAGCATCTTGACCAGCACTGCGGGAATCCGCCATACTCAGCCACTCTGCCGCCTGCTTTAGAAGTTCACGGTTTACAGGAAGCTGCTCCTTGATAAAAAAACGGACAAGTTCCAGGTTCTCCTTTGTTGGCTGCATCGCAAATTCTCCAAGAATCTTTGACATGCTTCCCGGCTGGACCTTATCCTCACTACCTGATCCAATCACCTTCAAATAAATCTTTCCTTCACCAGGCTGAACCTGGAACCAGTACCGTTCATTTGCAGATAATGGAGTTTCTAATTTTGCGATCATTTTTTGGTTGCCGACTTGCACTTCTGCTACTTGATCAGGGTAGAGCTTCAGGATTTTCCCATTAATGATTTGGCCGGGCCGAAATTCAGCTGTTTTAACTTGCTGTGTTGTTTTTTGGTTAAATAAGCCTTGCAGCGCTCCTGTTTCCATGGTTCACCTGCTTTACCAAGTTCTACTGAATATACTCTCTTATGGGAGCGAATGTCTTCCTGTGATGATCTGTGACACCATGCTCCTTGATAGCTCTTAAGTGTTCAGCGGTTCCATACCCCATATTTGCCCCGAATCCATAGGGCGGGAATTCGATACTGAGTTCTTTCATCAGTCTGTCCCTCGTTACTTTGGCAATAATGGAAGCTGCCGCGATGGATATGCTTCTGGAATCACCTTTAATCAGCGCTTCAAACGGATAAGGTGTGTCCAGCTTGACGGCATCAATCAAAAGAAAATCGGGAGTGATCCCTAGTTGATTCACAGCAGAAAGCATCGCTTTCTTGCTTGCCTGGAGAATATTGATTTCATCTATTTCCGCAGCGCTGATCAGTCCTACTCCGACAGCCAGGGCTTCAGACATGATGACTTCAAAATATTCTTCCCTTTTTGATTCTGTCAGTTTTTTAGAATCATTCAGACCTGGAAGATAAAAGTTCTCCGGCAGGATGACTGCCCCTGCAACCACTGGACCGGCTAAAGGTCCTCGTCCGGCCTCATCAATCCCGGCAATATACTCGAACCCTTCCGATCGATATTTTCTTTCAAACGAAGTCATGTTGACGAATTGTTCATGGACTTGTTTCTTTTGCTCTTCCTGCCTTTCCCATTTCAGGACAAGTTTTTGTACACCCTTGCGACTATCTTTTTTTAATGCTTTCAGGAATTCATTGTTTACTTCCTCTTTCCCGAAAAGCTGTTGTTCAATTTCACCAATTGTAAATTTCTCCATAAAATTTCTCCTAGTAATACTTCTTTATTATGTATCGGCAGTTTAAATCAAAAATAAAGGCCCTGGACTCAGGACCTTTATTTTTGAGTGTCATTTTCTATTTCTTCCACAGAGGTCAAATCCTCAGGTCGTTCAAAGGATAGCGGACCTAATTTTTCTGTCCGTATTTCCCTGATCACAAGCTCTGCGACTTTGTCATAATCAACGTATCCACCAGGCATTCTGCAGCCGCGAAAATCGCCAATCTGATCAAAAAGCTCCACAATCTCCTCGGGCAGTTCGGAAAGCTTATATCTCTCCTGCAGCCGTTCTGGGTAATGCTTCTCTAAAAACCTCAAAGCATATACAGCCAGATCCTGAAGATTAAGGATCGTATCTTTGATTGCCCCAGTAACTGCAAGCCTTGTGCCTACTTCCTGGTCCTCAAACTTTGGCCAAAGGATTCCCGGAGTATCCAGAAGTTCGAGCTCTTTGCCTACTTTAATCCATTGCTGAGATTTCGTCACTCCAGGCCTATTCCCGGTCTGGGCGATATTTTTACCGGCAAGCCTGTTGATCAAGGTCGATTTACCAGCATTTGGGATGCCGACAATCATTGCCCGAATAGCTCTCGGCTTGACACCTTTTGATTTCAGGCGATCAAACTTGTCTTTTAGGAGGACCTTGGACTCCTGGACGATTTGCTTTAGACCAGTACCGGCCTGTGAGTTGATTGCCAGTGCGGTAATTCCTTTTTGACGGTAGTGGCGCAGCCATTGTTCTGTAACGGCTTTATCCGCCATATCTGCTTTATTCAGTAAAACAATTCTTGGTTTGTGCTGGATGATTTCATCAATCATAGGGTTCCTGGACGAATACGGTATCCGCGCGTCCACCAATTCAAAGATGACATCCACAAGCTTTAATTTTTCCGTGACCTCTCTGCGAGCCTTAGCCATATGGCCTGGAAACCATTGGATCGTCAAAGCAGCCACCTCCTATCTGTTTAGCAAGCTCCCGTATGCCTGTAGGGATCTTGTCATGTCCTAGTCTATTGTACGAATATCTTCAATAGGCCAATAGATGATGCTGGTCTTTCCCAGCACCTCTTCAAAAGGTACAGTGCCAATGTGGCGGCTATCCTTGCTGAAACGACGGTTATCACCCATAACGAAAAGATGGCCTTCAGGTACAGTCTCCCTGCCGATCTTCTCCTCCAGTGTGAAAGGATCTGTCAGCGGCCCATCAATCACCTGTTTTTTATATTCTTCCAAGTATGGTTCTTCGTATGCTTTCCCATTCACATATAATGTGTCATTTTTATATTCTACTTTATCGCCTGGAAGGCCGATTACTCTTTTTATGTAATCTTTGTTTTCGGGTGCATGAAAGACGATGATATCGAATCTTTCGGGCTCCCCAACTTTATAGCTAAGCTTGTTCACGATCATTCGGTCCTGGTCGTGGAGTGTAGGCATCATCGATAAACCGTCCACCACGATTGGTGCAAATAAAAAGTATCGAATAACCGCTGCCAGCACGACAGCAATCAGAAGTGCCTTCGTCCATTCCCATAGTTCATTCTTCTTTTTCTCGGCCATTCTTTTCCCACCATTCCAAAATATATGTTGTTTGAGTACATAACTTTATTTTACATAAGTCAGACAAGATAAACACGATGGGCAATGATTTTTAAAATAAATTTAATAATAGCTTTCAATCAAGTTCCGTTTTTTAAATATTGCATTTCGTCAGGAAAAGAATTTGAATGAAAAAGGAGCTTGGCTAGGCAAGCTCCTTTTTGACATTCATTCTTATCGAATTTCTTTGATACGAGCTTTCTTACCACGCAGGTTACGTAGGTAGTAAAGTTTCGCACGGCGTACTTTACCGCGACGGATAACTTCAAGCTTCGCAATTTTTGGTGTGTTAACAGGGAAAGTACGCTCAACGCCTACTCCGTAAGAAATCTTACGAACTGTAAAAGTTTCGCTGATTCCACCACCACGACGCTTTATCACTACACCTTCAAACAACTGGATACGTTCACGAGTTCCTTCGACAACCTTAACGTGTACACGTACTGTGTCACCAGGACGGAAAGATGGAAGATCAGTGCGAAGTTGTGCTTTTGTGATTTCTTCGATTAATTGTTGCATCGTTTTCAACTCCTCCCACGAATGCTCTTGCACACTTTCATTGCAGCGGAACATTGTTATAAGTGACATACAGCATGTTTGCTTTTAGCCACAAGAAGTATCTTAACATAAACAGCGCCTGACTGCAATATTATTCATAAAGTTTTATCAGTTCATTCAGCCATTTTTTTTGCTGTTCTGTCAGCTCTGCTTCTTCGAAAAGATCGGGCCTTCGTTGCAGGGTCCTTCTTAGGCTTTCTTTCATCCGCCACTCATCTATCAGCTTATGATTGCCAGAAACCAGGACATCCGGGACCTTCATTCCACGGAAGTCTGCTGGTCTAGTATAGTGGGGATGCTCAAGCAGGCCAGTACTGAAGGAATCCTGGATATGCGACTCTTCACTGCCCAGTACACCTGAAAGCAGGCGCACGACACTGTCGATGACGACCATCGCTCCAAGCTCTCCGCCGGTCAGTACATAATCTCCGATTGAAATCTCATCGGTGATGACATGTTCACGGATCCGCTCATCATATCCCTCATAATGGCCGCAGATAAAAATCAAATGTTCTTCCTTTGCGAGTTCTTCCGCTTTCTTCTGTGTATACCGTTCACCCTGAGGGCACATGAGGATCACTCTCGGGGAAGTGCTTTTTGCGCGCTCTTTCAAATCACTCACAGCATCGAAAATCGGCTGAGGCTTTAACACCATGCCAGCACCGCCGCCATATGGATAGTCATCCACCGTCTGGTGCTTGTTATCGGCAAAGTCCCGAAAATTGACTACATTGTATTGTGCTGCCTCTTTTTCAGCAGCCTTTTTTAGGATTGAAGAGCCGAACACACCCTCAAACATTTCTGGAAAAATAGACAGAACATCGATATTCATCATGAAAGAAGCCCTTCCATCGGCTCAATTACAATAAGCTTTTCCTTGACGTCGACTTTTTTCACTATGTCCTCGATATAAGGGATGAGGAGTTCTTTTCCATTTGCTCCTTTGACAACCCAGACATCATTGGCACCAGGAGTGAGGATTTCGATTACCTTGCCAAGTTCTTCACCTTCCGTTGTTACCATGTTACAGCCGATAATATCCTGGAAATAGAATTCGCCTTCCTCCAGTTCACCACGCTGCGTTTCTGGAACCTTTAGGATGCCGCCCTTCATTCTTTCTACCTCGTTGACATTTTCGAAACCTTCAAAGGTCAGCAGGTTAAAATTCTTGTGAGTCCTATGGCTTTTCACTATCAATTCTTTCGAATCCTTTGAACCAGGCATGAATAAAAGTAAAGAATTCCCTACCTTGTAGCGTTCCTCAGGAAAGTCAGTCCTTGATATCACCCTAACTTCCCCGCGTATCCCATGTGTATTTACAATTTTTCCAACATTAAAATACTTTTCCATTACTCAATCACCTCTCGCGAATTTCGGCCACGATGCCATCTTTCACAATAATAGTCTTTCCTGAAAGAAACTCATCCCATTGGTCACCTACACTTACTTCGACGACACCCTGCAACTCCGTTTCTTTAATTTCACTCCCAAGCGGAAGAATATGTAGTTGTTCTATTTGAAAATCCAGGAGCTTGATTTTTTCTTTATGGACTTTAATTTCTTGTTCAAAATGCTTCTTCAATGTTTCAGGCGAAAACTTCCTGGATTTTTCCAGCTTTTTCAATTCAAATCTCAGTTGATCGCATTCTTTCTGCAGCTGAAGCTTTCTGGCGTGATATTTTTGGTGGATTCTTTCCTTGCTTTCTTCTGTCAGCACCTGTTTGACAATGATTGTTTGCAGTACCTTCAAAGCATTTCCTCCTTAAAGCCAACCTTATCACAGCATTATTTTCCAGACCTTTTCCGAGCTGGTTTTTCCAGTCCTTTTCAAGGCAGGTTCCAGATTACAATTGCATCTTAAAGCTTATCATTATTCCAAGTATCTATTATACCTTAATTTCTACAAATAGAAAAAAGGAGGGTTACCCCTCCCTTTTCAAACAATCATATTGTATTATCTTTTCTGATTGTTATTCGACGATTTCCAAGAAAATCTTCTTTTGCTGTGATGAACCTGCTGCATAGACTACTGTTCGAATCGCCTTTGCAACGCGTCCCTGCTTACCAATTACTTTGCCCATATCACTTTTGTTGACGGAAAGCTTATAGGTAACGCGCTGATCCTCTTCATGTTCATTTACATGGACATCTTCAGGAAAATCAACAAGTGGCTTCACGATCGTCTCGATTAATTCTTTCATGGGCGTGTCCACAATTACTTGCTTAGCTTAGCGTTGTGGAATTTTTCCATGATACCTTGCTTAGAGAACAAGTTACGCACAGTATCAGATGGTTTTGCACCGTCGTTCAACCACTTAAGAACTAACTCTTCGTTAAGTTCAACCTTTGCTGGTTGAGCAACCGGGTTGTAAGTTCCAATAGACTCGATGTAACGACCGTCACGTGGTGAACGGGAATCAGCTACTACAATACGATAGAAAGGAGACTTTTTAGCTCCCATACGCTTTAAACGAATTTTTACTGCCATTTTAAATAAGCACCTCCGAATAGTTTCACACAAGATAGAATAATATCAAATTGAAAACAGCTTGTAAAGGGTTTTTTCTTTACAGACTGAAAATTCCTGAATTTACAAGTTAAAAAGGATTGAACGGCATCTTGAAACCGCCTTTTTTCTTGCCTTTTTGCTGCATGTTCGTCATCTGTTTCATCATCTTTTTCATATCTTCGAACTGCTTAAGCAGACGGTTGACTTCCTGTATGGATGTTCCGCTTCCCTTTGCAATCCGTTTCCGCCTGTTGGCGTTGATGATTTCCGGATGGGTCTTTTCGTTTGCTGTCATAGACTGAATGATCGCCTCGACATGCGAAATCTGTTTTTCATCGATTTGAAGATTGTTCATGCCCTTGATTTTATTCGCACCCGGCATCATTTTTAGGATTTCATCCAACGGCCCCATCTTCCTTACCTGGCCAAGCTGGTCCAGGAAGTCATCAAGGGTAAATGATGCTGTACGCATTTTTTTCTCGAGCTCTTTCGCTTTTTCTTCATCGACGTTTGCCTGGGCCTTCTCGATTAGCGTCAGGACGTCACCCATACCGAGAATCCTTGAAGCCATTCTTTCAGGGTGGAAAGCCTCTAGAGCATCAAGCTTTTCACCGAGACCGACAAATTTGATCGGAGTATTGGTAACAGCGCGAATTGACAGCGCGGCACCGCCTCGTGTATCACCATCAAGCTTTGTCAGGACGACGCCAGTCAAACCTAGCTGTTCATTGAAACTCTGGGCAACATTGACAGCATCCTGACCTGTCATCGCATCGACGACAAGGAAAATTTCATCCGGCTTTGAAAGTTCCTTGATCTGCTTAAGCTCATCCATCAAGTTTTCGTCAACATGAAGACGACCAGCTGTATCGATCAGAACATAGTCATTATGGTCTTCCTTTGCCTTGGCAATTGCCTGCTTTGCGATTTCTACAGGGCTGACCTGGTCTCCCAGTGAGAAAACTGGCATGCTCAATTGCTTGCCAAGCGTCTCAAGCTGCTTGATGGCAGCCGGACGATAGATATCCGCTGCTACAAGCATTGGCTTACGGTTATATTTTTTCCGCAGGAGATTCGCAAGCTTTCCGGTTGTCGTCGTTTTACCTGCACCTTGAAGTCCGACCATCATGATGACTGTCGGCGGGCGATTGGCGGCAGCAATCTTGCTTTGCTCGCCACCCATTAACTCGGTAAGTTCTTCTTTAACAACCTTGATGACCTGCTGGCCCGGTGTCAGGCTTTTTACAACCTCCTGGCCAACTGCCCTTTCAGTGACTTTCTTAACGAAGTCCTTTACAACTTTAAAATTAACGTCAGCCTCAAGTAGAGCCAGACGGACCTCTCGCATCATTTCTTTTACATCCGCTTCAGTTACCTTGCCTTTTCCGCGGATTTTTTGCATCGTATTTTGCAGTCGGTCGGCCAATCCTTCAAATGCCATATCATGTGCCTCCCTAGTCTAATTTCTCAAGCTCGGCAATCATTTCATTTAAATCGTGGTTGTTCTCTCCATTGCCCACAAGCTTTTTCATTTTTGAAATAAGCTCACTTCTTTTCTGGAATTTCTCGAACAATAACAGCTTCTCTTCGTACTCCTCGAGCATCGCTTCCGTCCGTTTGATGTTGTCGTATACAGCCTGCCGGCTAACATCATACTCTTCAGCAATTTCCCCGAGCGAATAGTCATCAAGATAGTATAGAGCCATATAACTGCTTTGTTTTGGAGTAAGCAATGCCTGATAAAAGTCATACAAATAATTCATGCGGTTCGTTTTCTCAAGCATTTGGATTCCCCCATGTTAAGTGAAATACCTTTACATTAAGAGTTTACACACGATCATCTTCCCTGTCAAGAAAAGTTCTTTACAGCGTTTTGTTGGTATATCAGGATTCCTCCGCTTCTTCCTCTTCCTCAACCAGGTCAGCGAACAGTCCATAAACATATCTTTCAGCATCGAATTCCTGAAGATCATCCATTTTTTCGCCTAGTCCTACAAATTTAACCGGAATGTTCAGCTCATTGCGGATCGCGAGTACAATTCCGCCCTTCGCCGTTCCATCAAGCTTAGTCAGGACAATGCCGCTCACATCAGTTGCTTCTTTGAAGGTTTTAGCCTGTATCAGAGCGTTCTGGCCAGTCGTTGCATCAAGCACAAGCAGGACTTCATGAGGAGCACCCGGAACCTCGCGCTCAATTACACGCTTTACCTTCTCAAGCTCCTTCATGAGATTAACCTTATTTTGCAATCTGCCGGCAGTATCGCAAATCAGAATATCTGCCTTTCGTGACTTCGCAGACTGGACAGCATCATACATAACAGCAGCGGGGTCAGAACCTTCTGCCTGCTTGATGACGTCGACACCAACGCGATCACCCCAAACCTCAAGCTGTTCGATTGCACCGGCTCGGAATGTATCTCCTGCCGCAAGAAGGACCTTCTTTCCTTCACTTTTGAATTTATGGGCTAATTTGCCGATGGTCGTTGTTTTGCCGACACCATTGACACCGACGAATAATATGACTGTCAACTCATCTTCCTGGATGTTTAGCTGGAAAGAGTCATCATTTGCTCCGGCCTCATAGATCTCAACAAGCTTCTCGGAAATAACAGACTGAACATCTTTTGTGTCCTGAATGTTGCGGCGCTTAACCTCTTTTTTCAGCTCCTCGACAAGTTCCATTACTGTGTCAAAGCCTACATCTGCCTGGATCAAGATTTCTTCAAGTTCTTCGAAAAATTCTTCATCTACTTTCCGGTATCGTGATACGAGATCATTCACTTTGTTAGAGAAATTATCCCTTGTTTTCGTCAAGCCATCTCGGAATTTCTCTGTGACACTCTCAGTCTGAGTCGTAAACTTTTCTTTTAACTTCTTAAAAAAACTCACAGTCCCATCGCCTTCCTACTTTAATTCAAAAATATCTCGTTCCTCTACAGGAATGGACAAGTTGCGGCTCCTGACTCCTCTAGACGGAACGGTATAATTGCGTTTTCTTAAGTTTTCACTAGTTCTTTTGAATCCTCAAGCCGGACGGATACCAGCTTGGATACTCCTGACTCCTGCATGGTTACACCATAGAGGACATCTGCTTCCTCCATTGTACCCTTACGGTGTGTGATGACGATGAATTGTGTTTCATCTCGGTATTTCTTCAGGTATTGAGCGAAACGGTATACATTTGCTTCATCCAATGCAGCTTCAACCTCATCAAGGATACAGAATGGTACTGGACGAACTTTCAGGATCGAGAACAATAAAGCAATCGCGGTCAACGCCCGCTCACCGCCAGATAATAACCCGAGGTTTTGCAGCTTCTTTCCGGGAGGCTGGGCGACAATTTCAACCCCAGTGTTCAGCAGATCTTCAGGCTGTGTCAGCCGCAGGTCCGCTCTTCCGCCACCGAACAATGCCTGAAATACAGATTCAAAGTGTGAACGAATGGCAGTGAATGTCTTTTCAAATCTTTTTTTCATCTCGTGATCCATTTCCTCGATGACAAGGAATAATGTGTCCTTTGCTTCCTGGAGATCATTCCTCTGCTCCAACAGGAATTCATAACGCTCAGACACACGCTCGTATTCTTCAATCGCTCCAAGGTTTACCGTTCCAAGCTCCTCTATCGCCATTTTGATGAGCTTTACTCTTCTTCTTGCCTCATCGGCAGGAATTGTCAAAGGATACTGTTCCTTTGCCGCTTCAAATGAGAGCAGGTATTCTTCGCGGAGATGGGCAAGCTTATTTTCCAATTCTACATCAAGCCTGTTCAACTTCACTTCTTCATCCTTGAGCACTTCATTGATGCCCTTAAGCAATCTCCTAAGCTCCTTGGATTCTAACTCCTGGTCCTCCAGCCTATTCTGAAGCTCAAGCCGCTCATTTCTCCGTGAAGAAATCAGCCTGAGCGTTTCATTTTTGTCCTGGAGCTTTCTTTTTGCCGCTTCCTCCAGTTGCGTTTCCCCAGAGGAGCTATCTGTCATTTCAGAGGAAAGAAGTGATAAATCTTCTTTAAGGATCTCCAATTTCCTGGACTGCTCTTCTGCCTGTAAAACTGCAGAATCCAGCTTTTCCTTCACATGGGAAAGCTGTTCTTTCTTAGATGCCAGGCTGATCTTCAAATCACTGATTTCCGATATAAGAGTATCCTTGGAAGTAGAATTCGAATTCTTCAGCTCAGTCAAACGCTCTATTTCTTTATCAAATTGAATAAGATCCTCCCGATACTTAGCTAATAAGCCCTCGAGTTCAACCAATCTGGATTCTAGCTTTTCCTTGTCTGAGTCGAGCTGGGTCTTTTCGGAATCGTATACCGATAAGCGTTCATTGATATTCTTCTGTTCCAGCTCCACTTCCCGCAAGTCACCCTTCAAGCTTTGCTGCTTAAAACGAAGCTCTTCCCCTGTTTTTCGCAGCTCTTCCAACCTTGCTTCACTGGCTTGCGTTTCAGCCTTCAATGATTTCACTTTCGATTCAAGCAACCTTGTCTTTTCTTCCATATCAGCTAGCTTATTTGTTAATTCTTCTAATTCGCCCTTGCGGCTAAGCAATGAACTTGATTTTTGTTTTACGGCCCCACCAGTCATCGACCCGCCAGGATTGACCACATCTCCATCAAGCGTGACGATTCTGCTGCGGTATTGCAGCATTTTAGCAATTTCATTGGCACCCTTTAAATCTCTGGCAATCACCACATTGCCAAGCAAGCTTTTTACGACTTCAGCATACTTTTGATCGAATTGAATCAAATCAGCAGCAGTGCCGATATACGCACTATTCCCTGAAAGAAGCGCGAGCTGCGAGGAGGCTAGATACTTCCCTTTGATGATGCTGAGAGGTAAGAAGGTTGCCCTGCCAAAGGATTTTTGCTTCAGAAACTGGATTGCTGCTCTGGCATTCTCTTCGCTTTGGACAACAATATGCTGCATTGCACCGCCCAGAGCTGTTTCAATTGCCGTTTCATATTGTTTAGGCACATGGATTAATTCAGCAATCGCTCCTTCAATCCCCTGAAGACGAGTGTCCCTGGCTTTCAATACTTCTTTTACACCCTGGAAAAAGCCTGAATAATCTTCTTCCATTTCTTCAAGCATTTCCTTCTTTGATTTTGCTTGCTGCAGGTACTGATATGCCTGATAGAGTGTTTTCTCCTGCTTATCATAATTATTTCTAAGAGATTCAAGCTTCTTCTGTTCTTCAAAATAGATCCTTGCCTGTTCCTCCAATTCCTGCTGTGAAGAGACAACCTTTTTCTCTATTTCTGCTTTCTTTCCATTGATTTCATCGCGAATCGAGACAAAGCGATCATTTTCATTGTCCAGCTTTGACCCTTTGGCTGCTTGCTGCTGCAGCTGTTGTTCGATATAGATTTTTTCATTTTTAGCGCCTGCCTGTTCGTTCAGGACCTCGATGTAGTCGCTTTTGATTGAATCAATCTTAAGTTCGACATCTTCACTGTAAAGCTTTAGTTGCTCTTGCTTCTCCTGAAGATCTTTCTGAAGAGCAGAAGCTTCCCCTGATAATGCAACTACAGATTCTTCGTACTCAGCCTTCTTTTTTTCCAGCAAGGCAACAGAAGAAGTCAGTTCCTCGATATTCTTTTCAAGCTGACCTTTGTTCTGTGAAGCGTTCTTCTTTCGTTCCTTTAGAACTTCTCTTCTTCCTTCCAGCTTTTCAAGCTCCTCGCTGGCATGCAAGAGCACGTTCTGCAAGTCGCTTACCGATTCATCAAGCGCAGCAAGCTGGTCTCTCATTTTTTCAATTTCTGCTTCTTTTTTCTGAAGGACAGCAGACTGCTTGATTTCATCCTCTTTATGGTGTACAAGCTGCTTGGACAGCTGTTCCCATCGGCCATGCAGGTCTTCGATTTCAAAAGCAGTAAGCGCAACTTCAATCTGTTCAAGCTCCTCCTTTTGCTGTAAGTAATCCTTTGCAATGGAAGCCTGAATTTTCAGCGGCTCTACCTGGCCTTCTAATTCGTGGATGATGTCCGTTACACGATTTAAGTTCTCCTGCGTTTCAAAAAGCTTACTTTCTGCTTTCTTCTTCCGGGATTTATATTTAAGAACACCTGCAGCTTCTTCAAATATCGTCCTGCGGTCCTCAGGCTTGCTGTTGAGAATTTCCTCAACCCTGCCCTGGCTGATAATGGAGAAAGCTTCACGGCCAAGTCCGGAGTCCATGAATAAATCAACAATATCCTTAAGCCTGCAATTCTGTTTATTGATCAAATATTCACTGTCACCTGAACGATAAACACGTCTTGTTACGCTCACTTCATTATAATCGAGCGGCAATGATTGATCTTCGTTATCGAGGGTTAATGTTACTTCCGCAAAATTCAGCGGCTTCCGTGAATCACTTCCGGCGAAGATGATATCTTCCATTTTTGCGCCACGGAGCGACTTGGCTGATTGTTCCCCTAAAACCCAGCGGATGGAATCAGTAATATTGCTTTTCCCGCTTCCATTAGGACCTACGACAGCGGTCACACCAGGAACGAATTCTACTGAAATCCTCTCGGCAAACGATTTAAAGCCAACCACATCTAATCGTTTTAAAAACAATATGGCTCTCCCTTTCCAGTTAAACTATTTCTAGGATGTCTGTTAAAAATAATTTTTACCTTATTGCTTTTTGTCGCCCGCTTCCAAGTTCGCTTCCATATGGGACTTCAACTTTTCAAGTGCCATCTGGGCAGCATGCTGCTCTGCTTCCTTTTTCGAGCGCCCTGTCCCTGTTCCTAATTCTTGACCGTTAAGGAAGACACGGGATTCGAATTCCCGGCTGTGCGCAGGACCAATCTCCTTCATAATCCGGTATTCAAGCGAGCCTGCACCATCCCGCTGTACGAGCTCCTGAAGCTGGCTCTTAAAATCCATCACATGAGAAAAAGCACCGTCATTGATTTTTGGAAACACAATTTCTTCTAAGAAGGTAGTGACTGTTTCAATTCCCTTGTCCAAGTATAAAGCACCGATGAAAGCCTCGAAGACATCAGCCAAAAGAGCTGGCCTTGTTCTTCCGCCTGTCATTTCCTCTCCCTTGCCAAGCAATACGAGTTCACCAAAGGATAACTCGTTGGCAAAGGCCACCAGCGATGGCTCACAAACTACAGCTGCGCGCAGCTTTGTAAGCTCTCCCTCGCTCATCATTGGATACTTTTTATACAAGAATTGGGATACAGTCAGTTCCAAAACAGCGTCACCAAGAAACTCTAGCCTCTCATTATCTTCATGGGGCTTCCTGCGATGCTCATTCACATAGGATGAATGTGTAAAAGCCTGTTTTAAAAGCTTATCACTATCAAAATGAATACCAATATTGTCCTGGAATTCTTTGAATTTCTGCTCCTTTGCGCGGATATTCTTTTTTTCTCTTTCTCTTCCATTGTTGCGCATGATTTATTCCACCTTGCTCATAGTTTAAAGCTGTGATTGCATGAATTGCTGTTTTAACTGATTATGCATTTTACAAAACAATACAGACTAATAACAGTTTACAAAAAAAAACGTATATAAAGCAAAAAAACTTGGCTTAATTCCAGTAGATTACTTAATTATAAGGAAAACATTGGGAGTTTTTTTATACAGAAACTATTTTTGCGGGGATGGTCGCTTTTCGTATAAAAATATTTGCCGAATATAAACAGGCTACTTCTCCATGTCCACCATAGCCTTACACACGTTCTAATCCGGCAGCCGAGTATGAGATGACCAAGTACAGAAGAAAGCCCCGTTTATAAAAACGGAGCTTCTTAGTAAATCGAACAATTACATTTGGCTATTTATGTAGTTAACAGCGTCACCAACTGTACCGATTTTTTCAGCATCATCATCAGAAATTTCCATGTCGAACTCGTCCTCTAATTCCATAACCAATTCTACAACATCAAGGGAATCAGCACCAAGATCATCTTTAAAAGATGCCTCTAAAGTTACTTGAGATTCTTCTACTCCCAAACGGTCAACAATAATTTTTGTTACGCGTTCTAAAACGTCTGCCATGCTTGTTCACCTCCCCTCAAGCCATTATAGTTGATTTTATTTAATTAATAAATGGCTGTAATAATTTTTTAACTTAGAAAAATACTTCACTCTCATCCAAAGAGTGTCCAAATTATCAATAAAACTTACACTGGTTGTTTCCAGATATCCTACATCACCATGCCGCCATCTACGTGGAGGGTTTGGCCTGTCATATAGGCACTGTCTTCGGAGGCAAGGAAGATGACGGTTCTTGCAATATCTTTTGGCTCTCCGAAACGGGCTAACGGTATTTGCTTTAGCATTTCCGTTTTTACATCCTCGTTTAACTTATCGGTCATGTCTGTCGTAATAAAGCCCGGAGCTACTGCGTTCACCGTGATGCCCCTTGACGATAGTTCCTTAGCGGATGTTTTTGTAAGACCGATCACTCCGGACTTTGCAGCAACATAGTTTGCCTGGCCAGGATTTCCACTGACGCCTACAATCGAAGAGATATTGATGATTCTGCCGCTTCTCTGCTTCATCATTTGTCTTGTAACTGCTTTCGTACACAAGAAGACACCTTTTAGATTGATATTGATGACATCATCCCACTCAGACTCTTTCATCCTCATCAATAGGTTGTCTTTTGTTATACCCGCATTGTTAACAAGTATGTCAATCTTGCCGAAACGCTCAATCGTTTCTTTGGTCATATCAGTCACTGATTCAGAGTTAGAGACATCCGCCTGGATTGCAAAAGCATCCCGTCCCATCGCCTTGATTTCTTCGACCACTTCAAGCGCTTTTGATTCACTGCCTGCATAGTTGACAGCAACTGATGCGCCTTCCCTTGCAAGTTCAAAAGCGATTTCGCGACCAATCCCACGTGATGCGCCTGTTACCAGTGCCACCTTACCTTCTAGTCTCATTCCTTCTCCTCCTTCAGAGCAGCAACAGCCGCTGCACAAGTTTCTGCGTCATATATTGCGAACGTCTTTGCCGAGCGGTCAACTTTCTTAACCAATCCTGACAGAACTTTACCAGGGCCGATTTCGATAAAGGTATCGACGCCAAGTTCCATCATTTTTGACACCGAATCCTCCCATAGTACAGGAGAATAGAGCTGTTCAACCAGTCTTTTTTTGAATTCGGAAGCTTCAGTCATCGGTTCAGCAGTTACATTTCCAATCACCGGGACAGCCGCATCCTTTATTGCAATATTGTTCAATACAGCTTCAAATCTTTCTGCTGCCGGCTTCATTAGCGAAGAATGGAATGGACCGCTGACATCAAGAGGAATAACCCGTTTAGCCCCAGCTTCCTTTGCTTTTACTGAAGCTTCATCCACACCACTTTTCGAACCAGAAATCACGATTTGTCCCGGACTATTCAAGTTAGCCAGCTGAACAGGTTTTCCGCCAGCTGAAACTGTTTCGGTTACATCCATTAGCTTCTCGCGATCCATGCCGAGGACAGCAGCCATTGTTCCTTCTCCATTCGGTACAGCTTCTTCCATGAATTCACCACGTTTGCGGACTGCATACACAGCGTCTTCGAACGAGATAGCCCCCGAAGCAACCAATGCAGAATATTCACCCAGGCTATGTCCGGCAGTGAAATCCGGCTTGATCCCAAACTGGCTGAAATAATTCAAGATCGCAATACTAGTCGTCAAAAGAGCAGGCTGAGCATTTGTTGTGAGCGTCAGCTTTTCTTGCGGCCCCTCAAAAATCAAACTGCTTAAGCTTTCACCCAGAACCTCGTCCGCTTTTTTAAAAGTTTCGGAGACTGATTGCTCTGAGCCTGCAAGTGCCTGTCCCATACCAACTGTCTGCGATCCCTGTCCTGGAAACAAAAACGCGATTTTCCCCATGAAAGATTCCCCTTTAACTCGTTATTTTATGTTCATCATAACTTCAATTACTTTTCACTTTATCATTTTTCTACGGCAGTTTTGATTGTTCCGGAAACATCCTTCTCAACCATTTCTCTCGCCTGGCGAATTGAATTAAACACCGCATTTGCGTCAGATGATCCATGAGCTTTGATTACGGGAGCCTTAAGGCCGAAAAGACCAGCACCGCCATATTCCGTGTAATCCATCTTATTTTTGAGCACTGTCAGATCCGGCTTCAGTACAGCTGCAGCCATCTTACTTTTAAAACTGGAAGTCAAAGCCGATTTAAGCATTTTAAACACCGACATTGCTGTACCCTCAATCGTCTTCAGGACCATATTTCCGGTAAAGCCATCTGCCACTACAACATCAGCTACTCCGTCCAACAAGTCCCTTGATTCAACATTACCTATGAAGTTGATGTCTGCATCCTTCAATAATTCATAAGTGTTCCGTACAAGCTCATTACCCTTCTTTTCTTCTGCCCCAATATTCAACAGGCCAACACGCGGATTTGCGATTCCTCTTGCCTTCTCGCTGTAAATCGAGCCCATGATCGCATATTGGACGAGATGTTCAGGCTTAGCATCAGCATTAGCTCCCACATCCAGCAGCAGAAAACCTTCTCCACCTATTGTAGGGAGGGTCGGCGCGAGGGCCGGCCTTTCGATCCCTTCTATTCTTCCAACCACGAACAAACCAGCAGCCATCAATGCTCCTGTATTTCCGGCTGAAATGCAGGCATCTGCATTTCCGTCTGCAACTAGCTGGGCTGCTAGAACCATTGAAGCTGTTTTCTTTCGGCGCACTGCTCTGACAGGTTCATCTGTCCCGAGGATTACTTCTTCTGTATGATGAATTTCAATCCTCTCTTCATTGGTCAGGTGCTCCCTGATTTTACTCTCGTCGCCGATAAGCACGATATGTATGTCATTATATTTTTCTATTGCTTTCATTGCTCCGAGGACGATTTCTTTTGGTGCATTGTCTCCGCCCATCGCATCTACTGCCAGCCTCATCGCATTTCATCCCTTACTTTTCATATTTTGAACGGTACATTTCAAATTGGCCTTTGAAAACTAGCTCATTATTCACATAACTCTTTACTTCCACAAGGGTTCGGCCATTATCATTATCAATTTTTTCGACTCTCGCTTTGGCTATTACCCGTTCACCTTCTTTTACCGATCTTGTGAATTGGATATTCGCTTTAGCTGTCAATGCTAATTCATCATTTATGACTGCAACCGCCAATGAATTCGCCTGCGCAAATAAATGGTGCCCCCTGGCGATTTTATTTCGTTTAAATACATGTTCACTTTTTATATCAAGTATTGATATAGCACTTTGATCAAGTTCGATATCAATAATTTCTCCAATTACTTCTTCAAGCGGCAATGAACGGACTTCATCTTCAAAACGTTTTTCTGCAACGTTCTTTATT
Source organism: Mesobacillus sp. (assembly GCF_047739415.1). Classification (GTDB taxonomy): domain Bacteria; phylum Bacillota; class Bacilli; order Bacillales; family Cytobacillaceae; genus Mesobacillus. The sequence goes on from NZ_JBIQOE010000193.1 coordinate 22,448, forward strand.
CTTTCCCTTAGTTCGGGAATAGATAATTCTAGTCTATCCAGCCTTATAGTCTGGATGCTGACAGTAAATTTTTCAGCCAGTTCCTCATCCGTTATGAAAGGATTTTCTTTTATCGTCTCAGTCAACATTGACTGCCGTTCTCTTTTGTTGCGTTTCATTTATTTAACACCGCCCGAGCTATTAAGACTAGGTACTAATAGTAGTATATATATTATAAAAAGAGATTGCAAGAAAAAATATACCTCAAATAAACGAAAGCAGATTCACAACTGAATCTGCTTAAGTCCATGCTATGAATCTTGTAAGAGTAAATAGATTCAGTCAGGTCAATCCAGTTTCTCATTGGCCAGAGCACCCGTTTCCGCTAGATACTCCCGCAATAATCTATATTTTTCACCCTGCCAGAAAGCTTCTGACTGGACCAGCAAGGTCGCGTCATTCCTTGCTGTTTCTAACGCACGGTAATCATGGACCATATCTGCTACCTTGAATTCTGGCAGGCCGCTTTGTTTTTTGCCAAAGAAATCGCCTGGACCCCGGAGCTCTAAATCCTTTTCACTAAGAACAAACCCATCATTCGTTTCAGACATTATTTTCATTCGCTCTTTTCCGACTTCGCTTTTAGGATCTGCAAGCAATATACAATACGATTGGTCACTGCCTCGGCCGACCCTGCCTCTTAATTGATGAAGCTGGGCAAGACCAAATCTTTCCGCATCATAAATAAGCATAACTGTCGCATTCGGAACATTGACCCCAACCTCTACCACTGTAGTGGAAACGAGGACTTGCACCTCATTTTCACTAAATGCTTTCATGACCTGGTCTTTCTCATCGGAATGGAGGCGCCCATGCATAAGTCCGACCTTGTAACGGTCTTTAAAATAAAAGCTCAATGTGCTATGGACATCGATTGCATTCTGGACGTCCAGCTTATCTGACTCCTCGATAAGAGGACAAATCACATAGGCTTGTCTTCCTTTTGCGAGCTCTTTGTCCATGAAGGCTAGTACTCGCTCAAGCATTTCATGTTTGGCCCAATATGTTTCGATCGTTTTTCGGCCAGCAGGCATTTCGTCGATCACAGAGACATCCATTTCACCGAATACGGTAATTGCCAGAGTTCTTGGTATTGGAGTCGCAGTCATGAACAGAACATCAGGGTTTTCCCCTTTTTCCCGAAGAACCCGTCTTTGTTCAACGCCAAAACGGTGTTGTTCGTCCGTGATAACGAGGCCAAGGTTTTGAAAATCCACTTCATCCTGTATCAAAGCATGTGTTCCAATCAATACGTCAACTTCACCAAGTTTTAGCTGTTCGAGCATCTCTCTTCTTCGCTTGCCTTTAACAGAGCTGGTCAAGAGAGCAACTGTTAATCCAAACGGCTCAAGCAACTGTGTCAATGACTGCGAGTGCTGTTCAGCCAGGATTTCGGTCGGGACCATTAATGCACCTTGATAACCAGCGGACTTTGCAGCATAGAGGGCTATCGCAGCAACTACTGTTTTACCTGATCCTACATCCCCTTGAAGAAGACGATTCATGCGATAAGGAGACTTCATGTCACCCAGGATTTCATTTACCACTCGTTTTTGCGCCCCTGTTAACGGGAAAGGCAGCCCAGTAATGAACGCCTTTAGCTTGTCCAATTCATATGAAATAGGAATTCCCGGACTCTGTTCACGTTCAAGCTTCCTTAATGACTGCATTTTAAGCTGAAATAAGAGAAACTCCTCGTAAACAAACCTTCTTCTCGCCTGCTTCATTTCATCAGACCCTGAAGGGAAATGCATAATCCTTAATGCATCCCTTCGGTTAATCAACTTATATTTTTGCAGAAGCTCGTTTGGGAGTATTTCGGTTATTTCATGGCCGAATTGTGAAAATGCTTGCTTGATCAGCCTTCTGATCATTTTTACAGTCATTTTCCCTTTCACAGCATAAACAGGTTCAAAATCCTGGCTATTCGCATGCTCGCCCATCGACATTTGAGTGGCAGTTATCGTCTGCCTATGCTGATCCCATTTACCGGTTACAGAGATGGTTTCCCCGACAGTTATTTTTTGTTTTAGATATGGCTGGTTAAAGAATGTAGCGATGATTAAATATCGGCCAACAAGCAGCCTCACTGTCAGACGGTTCTTTTTACGTCCATAATATACAACAGAAGGTTCACTGTGGACCACTCCCTCGACCGTGACTCTCTCTTCATGCTTGACTTCGGCCAGGTCCTTCAGGCGATAATCCTCGTAACGATACGGGAAGTATTCAAGCAAGTCACCGACAGTCCTGATCTGCATATCTGCCAGAGTATCCGCCATTTCATTGCCAATCCCTTTAACTGCTGTTACTTGTTGTTTTAGTTGTTCATTCACGATTATCAAGCGGTATACCGAAAAATTCTGGCCCCCAGCACCCTGCCAGTCGGTGTTGCCGCTAGCCCTCCTTTCGCTGGTTCTAATCAGAGTACTGCTTTTACCCTTTTTCGCCTGCGCAGCTTATTTTCGGGCAATGCAGACCATCTGCTTTTACCCCTTTTACCTGCTCAACTCATTTTCGGGCAATGCAGACCCTCTGCTTTTACCCTTTTTACCTGCACGGCTCATTTTTGGGCAATGCAGACCATCTGCCTTTACCCTTTTTACCTACTCAACTCATTATCGGGCAATACAGATACTATTACGTTTAACTTTTCACATATAACAGTGCTCTCTATGAATCAAAAATAGGGAAAATCCCTTTTATACAAAACGAAATAGAAGGGGAATCCCCTTCTATTTCTTAGTATCATATTTACGATTTTATTTGTCCAGCAGGAGAATGTGCACCACCGAAAAATTTACTCGATCGCGAAGATGAAAGCATATAACGGTTGTTCTCCATTATGAACTTCCACTTCCACATCGCCGTATTTGCTTTCAACAAACTCGACGATTGAATCAACATCTTCATCTGAAGCGTCTTCACCTTTCAGGATTGTCAGGATTTCAGAATCTTCGTCAAGCATTTGCTCCAACAGGTCTTTTGCAGCCTTGACTTTATCCGGATCCTTCAGGACGATCTTCCCATCGGCAAGGCCCATGAAGTCTCCTGTTGAAATTTCAAGACCGTCAATGCTTGTATCACGGACAGCATATGTCAGCTGGCCCGTTTTCACATGCTGCATGGCTTCAGTCATTGCTTCTTTGTTATCACCAGGTTCAGCTGATGGGTTAAAGGATAGCAACGCTGTCATTCCCTGAGGCACAGTTTTAGAAGGGATGACCACCACTTCTTCCTCCGCTACCTCAGCAGCCTGCTCAGCGGCCATAATGATGTTTTTATTGTTCGGCAGGATGATGACCTTGCGAGCGTTCACTTCTTTAATCGCTTTAACGATATCCTCCGTGCTCGGGTTCATTGTCTGGCCGCCTTCGATCACTGCGTTGGCACCAATGCTGCGGAAAAGCTCAGCGATTCCACTACCCATTGAGACAGCGACGATTCCGTACTCCCGCTTTTCCTTCTTTGGTTCGCTAGCCTGTGTTCGAAGAGGGGTAGACGATTCGCCGACAATATCAGTGTGCTGCTGGCGCATATTTTCAATTTTCATATTGATCAGGTTTCCGTATCTTTGTCCATACGACAGAACTTCGCCAGGCTGTTCGGAATGGATATGTACCTTTACAACCTCTTCATCAGAAATAACCAGAAGTGAATCTCCATATTTACTCAAGTCCAGGCGGAAATTTTCCTCAGAAAATGCTTCTTTCCCTTCAAGCCTAACCATGAATTCGGTACAATAGCCGAATTCGATATCTTCAGTGTTCATGTGGCTCTGGACGCTCTTATGATGCTCAGCGCTGACAAGCTCATTCATGTTCGGCATTGCAGATGGGGAATCAGGAAGCTTTTCGCCCTTCAATTCTGCAAGGAAACCTTCATAAACGAATACAAGACCCTGTCCGCCACTATCGACTACTCCTACTTCCTTTAGGACTGGCAGCAAGTCTGGCGTGCGGTTTAATGATGCCTTCGCTTCTTTCAGCACTTCTTCCATCAAACCAATAAGGCTTTCATGGTTCTTGGCAACAGCTACAGCATGCTTGGCAGCATCCTTTGCTACTGTTAAAATCGTGCCTTCCACAGGTTTCATAACAGCCTTATAAGCTGTTTCAACACCCGCATTCAACGCAGCGGCAAACTCTACAGAGTTCACAGTTGGCTTACTTTCAATTGCTTTTGCAAAACCGCGGAATAATTGGGAAAGGATAACACCAGAGTTCCCTCTCGCTCCCATAAGCAAGCCTTTGGCAAGCGCGGAACCAACCTTCCCTATATGCTCCTGTACATTGTTCTTTACTTCCTTGGCACCGGAAGTCATGGATAAATTCATATTTGTTCCCGTATCACCATCAGGAACAGGGAAGACATTCAGCGCGTCGACATATTTGGCATTGGCCGCCAAATGGTTGGCGCCCTGGATGACCATCTCCGCAAAACGTTTTCCGTCTAGAACATTAATAGACACAAATCTTTCCTCCTCTTACGGGTTCGTTACACGAACTCCCTGAACGTAAATATTGACCGAGTCAGCAGCCAGCCCTACAGTTTTGTCAAGGGTGTATTTTACCTTTGACTGGACATTGTGGGCAACCTCGGAAATTTTCGTCCCATAGCTCACAATAATATACATATCGATATGTACTTCTTCGTTTTCCTGGCGAACGATAACTCCGCGAGTGAAATTCTCCCTGCGCAGAATATCTGTCAATCCGTCCTTGATCTGATTCTTTGAAGCCATCCCGACAATACCATAACAGTCGACTGCTGCGCCGCCCGCAATCGTTGCAATGACGTCATTTGATATATCAATTTGTCCGTACTTCGTTTTTAGCTCGATGGACATGATTCGTTCCCCCTTTGGAAAAATAGCGTAATGCTACAGTTATTTTACTATAAACCAATCAATTTTTAAAGTTATTCTGCCCTTCCCTTTATTATTCAGCAAGAATCTCAACTATATGTCAAGGTTTTTTTCTTTATAGCTTTCACCAGAACTATTGCAAATGGGAAATTTCTATGATAAATTATTAAAGTATGTCAGAGAAAAGGTTATCCTGTTAAATCGCAGTTCTGACGATATGCAAATAATTGCAGCAAAAAATAGTTTCAGCTTTTGTCAGTTAGGAGGGAAATCATATGCCACGTAAATGTGTAGTAACTGGTAAATCAACTCGTTCTGGAAACGCACGCTCTCACGCAATGAACGCTAACAAGCGTACATGGGGTGCTAACCTTCAAAAAGTACGTATTCTTGTAGACGGTAAGCCTAAGCGTGTTTGGGTATCTGCAAGAGCTCTAAGATCAGGTAAAGTTGAACGCGTATAATTAAAAAAGTCGCAGACCTTCTGCCTGGCTCCCGCAGCCGGCAGGAAACTGCACGGCATCCATGAGGGTGCCTTTTTTATTTTTTAACAGGTTTTAATTTCGGCCTCATGCTCATTCTTCCCAATTGACGGCAAAATAATAGCACCCCGTTTCCAGGGTGCCAAAGAGCTTTCATATACTTTCCTTCTTTGCTTATTCTTTGTTATCGGTTCTAATCCTTTTTAAATGCACCTAACATTGCCCGTACGAGGCCACCTAAAAACTTAGGTAGTTTGATTGTATAGAATCTCATACCGTCCCTCCTCACCATCTCTCGCAAACCAGTCTTCATTCTGCATCCGTACAGTATATTCCCGGGTATGCAAAAATTGCTCCTTACATGTGAATCCGTGAATTCAATTTCATGAGCAGAGCTCTGCAAGAAGACCTTCAATCCTTGCTCCTTACAACTAATAATATGCCTTTAGAAAATGAAAAAGTACCATGACCTCTAATAAGTTCATTACTAATACATAGTGTCGATCCCATTGGAATATGACAGTCATTTAATGGGTATTTAAAATTTTCTAGCGTCATGCCAGAGACTGCTGGTGTTACAGGGAGGAAGGAAACATACTTAAATTCATCGAGCCTGCTGACGGTGTAAGTGCCTGGTCCTTTGATATACAAGATATTTTTTTTATCAATTATTTCGATATGGATGGAAGATCTGTCCTGAAGGGGCTTGACCAGCAGCTGGATATTTGCCATTAAATGGTCCAGCCTTCCTCCAGTTGCGCCAAATACTTTTATGGATTCTGGTTCCTGCTCAAGAGCCCAGTTTAAAGCTAGTTCCATATCTGTCTCATCTTTTTCAGGCTTGAATTTATTAAGGTCTGAAACAGCTTCTTCAATCTCTGTCAACTCTGCTTCTGAAACGGAGTCAAAATCCCCAAAAGCTGCTGATGGCTTGAATCCCGCTTTCAATAAATAGAATACACCTCTATCAATCCCAATCCAGATAACATTCGTTTCATCATATAAATGGAAATCTGGTATCAGGTTTGCCGGGCCTCCTGCTACTAAATGTATTTTCATAAAAACATTCTCCTTTTTGACCTATTAAAGAAATGGAATTGTCAAAAATCAATAAGCTAAATAAAGCCAGCCGCATGTGACGGCTGGCTTTATTTATTATCTTAAACTTGCGATAGCAGCTTCTCTGTCTTCCTTATTAAATATTGCAGAACCTGCAACGAGTACATTCGCTCCTGCTTCAATACAAAGCTTGGCTGTATCTTCGTTCACGCCGCCATCGACTTCAATTTCCAGATCAGGATTCAGTGAGTCTGCAAGTTCTTTTACCTGTTTGATTTTCGGAAGTACGGAGGAAATGAATTTTTGGCCGCCAAAGCCTGGATTGACAGACATAAGCAGCACCATATCCACATCCTCGATGATATGCTTCAGGCTATCCACTGGAGTTGCCGGATTCAATACAACCCCTGCCTTAACACCAGTAGATTTAATTAGCTGGATCGTCCTGTGCAGATGCCTGCTAGCTTCCACATGGACCGTAATGTAATCAGCTCCCGCTTTAGCGAATGCTTCAATATATTGGTCCGGATTCTCGATCATCAGGTGAACATCAAGCGGAAGCTTCGTTACTGGCCTGATTGCCTCGACAATCAATGGGCCAATCGTAATATTCGGCACGAAATGCCCATCCATTACATCCACATGAATATAATCAGCTCCACCCCGCTCGACGTCTTTGATTTCTTCTCCCAGGCGGGCAAAGTCAGCTGATAAGATTGAAGGGGCTATTTTCACCATGTTTCAGTACCTCGGCTTTCTATCTTTGATTTCTAACAAAAAGTCCTTATAATGCGAATATCTGTATTCAGGCAGAGTTTCAGACTCGACTGCCGCTTTAACTGCACACTTAGGTTCAGCCATATGCAGGCATCCCCGGAATTTGCAATCCTCGCTGATTTCAGAAATGTCCGGGAAGCATGAATTCAACTCTTCCGCCTCAATTTCGGTAAATTCCAGAGAACTGAAACCAGGCGTGTCGGCAACTAGTCCATTATTGATGGTAATCAACTCGACATGTCTTGTCGTGTGCTTGCCCCTGCCAAGATGTGAAGATATATCATCCGTTTTCAACTCCAGATCTGGACGGATCGCATTAAGCAGTGATGACTTCCCAACTCCGGATTGTCCGGCAAACACAGAAATCTTTCCCTCAATATGGGGTTTCAATTTTTCCAGCCCCTCCGAAGTTTCAGACGATGTGAAAATAACCTCATAGCCTGCTTTCCGATAATCCTCTGCGTATTCCTCAAGTTTGGACTTTTGATCTTCATTGGTTAAATCCATTTTCGTAATGCAGATGAGTGGCTTGATATGGTTAAATTCTACTAGAACCAAAAACCGGTCGAGCAGGGCTGAGCTGAAGTCGGGTTCTACAGCTGAAAAAACAAGGATCGCCTGGTCTACATTCGCGATTGGAGGTCGGACTAACTCATTCTTCCGGCTTTTGACTTCCATGATATAGCCTTCCGTGTCATTTTCAGCCTGGAAAACGACCTCGTCACCTACAAGCGGTGTTACCTTGTTTTTGCGGAAAACCCCGCGGCCGCGGCATTGGACAACCCCATCGTCATTCGCAACATAATAAAAACCGCTCAGCGCCTTGATAATTTTGCCCTCAGGCATAGCAACACTCCCTGTCTGTTAGTCTTCTGGATAATCAACGCCGTCCTCTATATAAGGTTCATCGTCCAGTGTCACTCTATAATAAGCCTCTTGTCCAGGTGCTATCATAAATGTGAGTTTACGGATTGTATCCTCAGTAATTTTAAAGGTTTCTGCAGGAACCGAATCATTACGATTCATATCACTTATGAAGATTTTGACTTCCTGCGGTGCTCCTTCTTCTTTAGGCTTATATGTGATGGTGATTTCCTCTGATACTTCTTTCGGGACTAGTTCTTTTCCTTTTGATATGACAACACTTACCTTACTCCCTGGTGGCAGCTCGGTGCCGGCTTCAGGTTTTTGGGAAATGACCAATCCGGCAGCTATCGTATCATGAAACGCCTCATTACTTTTTTCAATGACCAGCCCAGTGCTTTCAGCATAAAAATCGAGGTTACTTTGGTTATATCCTTTTAAATCACGCAAAGTTACTAATTCAGGTCCCTTGCTAACTTTAAATTCCAAAGTTGTCTCCTCTGGAATAACAGACTCCCCGGCAGGAGGATCTTGTTCAAGGATTTCACCTTGTGCACTGTCATCATCGTGCTCTTCTGTTTTGATGATATCCTTGAAGCCTTTTCCTTCAAGCAGTTTGACGACATCGTCATACGTCCTGCCAGTATAATCCGATAATTCTACTTTTTCTTTGCCGGTACTGATATACAAGTCAATTTCATTGCCTTCTTTGATCAACTTTCCTGCTTTAGGATTAGTGCGGATGACATTTCCCTCTTCAACTTCATCATCACTGATTTCTTTCTTATCTCCAATGATAAAACCAGCGGACATGAGTTCAGCGACTGCTTCTTCTACTTCCATGCCGCTTACATCAGGCACTTCCTTTTCCTTAGGACCGAATATGTCAGGACCCATTGTCACCATTACTATTCCCGCGGTCAAGATCAACAAAAACAAAACGGTCATAATAATTGGCCATTTCTTTTTCTTCTTCTTCTCAGGCTTTCCATCTGGTTCCTGTGATGCAGGAGCATCTTTCCGTACGATGGTTTCATCAAGATTATGATAAGGCCGGTCATTCGTTATAATGGGTATCGCTTTGGTAGCTTCATCGTCTTCCGGTATGACGAACTTCCCTTCATTCAAACGCTTAGAGTCAAGCGCAGTTCGCAAATCATCTTCCATTTCATCGACATTATCATAGCGATGGAATGGATCCTTGGCAGTTGCCTTAAGGACGATATTCTCAACGCTCTGGGGAATCTGTGGATTCCATCTTTTTAAGGAAGGAGTCTCGGACTGTAAATGCTTCAGGGCGATGGAGACTGCAGATTCACCTGAAAACGGCAGCCTGCCGGTGAGCAATTCGAACATGACAATTCCAATCGAATATATATCCGATTTCTTATTCGCCATGCCGCCTCTTGCTTGTTCAGGAGAAAGATAATGAACAGATCCCAGCACTGAATTTGTTTGAGTAATACTGGTCGCACTCAAAGCCATCGCAATCCCGAAATCGGTAATTTTCACTGTACCGCTGCTGTCGATCAGGATATTGTGTGGCTTGATATCCCGGTGGACAATATGGTTATGGTGGGCATCAGAAATTGCCGAAGTAAGCTGCTTCATGATGTCCAGGGCTTCTTCAACTGGAACAGGCGCATGTTGCTGTATGTACTGCTTCAACGTCTGTCCATCGACATATTCCATTACAATATAGTATAGCCCGTCCTCTTCACCGACATCATAAATACTGACGATATTTGGATGGGCAAGGCTGGTTGCGGATTGCGCTTCTCTATGGAACCTGCGGATGAATTCATCATCATTGGCAAAATCAAGACGAAGCATCTTGACCGCTACATCTCTGTCGAGAATCATATCATGGGCAAGGTAGACATTCGCCATGCCACCGCCGCCAATCATATCCTTGATCTTATAACGCCCGCTAATTCTTTTTCCGATTATCATATTCTTCACCTGCCCTCGTTGAATTCCTGATATTCGACGATAGCAAGAGTTATATTATCTTCGCCGCCGTACTGGTTTGCCCTTTTGATAAATTCTGCTCCCTTATCTTCAAGGGACATTTCTTTGTTAGATATGACACTTTCCATTTCTTCCTGGCTTACTTTATTGGAAAGGCCATCTGAACAAAGCAGCAATGCATCTTCCTCTTCAAAGATGATTGTTTTCACATCCATCTCAACCGACTCTTCAGTTCCGAGCGCCCTTAAAAGGACATTTTTCCGCGGATGATGCTCTGCATCTTCTCTGGAAATTTGTCCAGACCGAACGAGTTCGTTAACAAGAGAGTGATCCTCAGTTAACTGTTTGAATCCTGTTTCGTTTAATAAGTAACAACGGCTGTCCCCTATGTTTACGACGGTAGCGAACAGATTCGTACAAATGGCCGCCACAATTGTCGTGCCCATGCCTTCACATTCGGTGTTCTTCATAGAATGGTCGAATATTTCCTTGTTAACCTGCAAAACCGCTTTTTCCATCCATTTTTCTGCTTCTTCTGCTGTATGTATCTGAGTTGAATTTTCCCAAAGATCTTTTAAATGATTGGTTGTCATTTTACTGGCAACATCCCCCGCACGGTGGCCGCCCATGCCATCTGCTACGATGGCAAGGCGCTGACCGTGAGGATTTACAAAGATGCCGCCATTGTCTTCATTATGCAGGCGAACTTTTCCCCTATCTGTCATGAAAACAGCTTTCATCTTGTCACCTCGTCTCTTCTTTTCTTTCTTTCGCCCGAAGTTGTCCGCAAGCTGCTTCAATGTCATGCCCTTGTTCTCTTCTGATTGTCACATTCACTCCACGGTCGCGAAGAGTACGTTCAAACTTGAAGATTTGGCTCTTTGGTGTTCTTACGTAATCACGTTCAGGTACATAGTTGACCGGAATCAAATTGATATGGCATTTCAAACCTTTAACCAGCTGTGCTAGCTCTTCAGCATGCTCAACCTGATCATTGACGCCCCCGAAAAGTCCATATTCAAAGCTGATTCTTCTTCCGGTCTTGTTCACATAGTAACGGACTGCGTCCATTAAATCAGGAAGCTTGTATGCGCGGTTGATCGGCATCAGCCTGCTGCGCAATTCAGTATTCGGCGCGTGCAGGGATATCGCAAAGTTTATTTGCATATTTTCATCCGCAAATTGATAGATCTTGGGGATGATCCCGCTTGTAGATACGGTAATATGGCGTGCACCAATATTCATTCCTTTGTCATGGTTCATGATTTTCAGGAATGAAAGCATGTTGTCATAGTTATCAAACGGTTCGCCGATCCCCATGATGACGATCGAGCTTACTCTCTCATCGGTCTCATCAAGTGCCTGTTGTACTTTTACGACCTGGGCAACGATTTCTCCTGCTTCCAGGTTCCTCTTCAAACCGCCAAGGGTAGAAGCACAGAAAGTACAGCCGATCCTGCAGCCAACCTGTGTCGTTACACAGACAGAGTTTCCATACTCATGCCGCATGAGCACCGTTTCAATTGATACTCCATCCTGCAGTTCAAATAAAAATTTGATTGTTCCATCGGAGGAAGTCTGCTGGATGATTGTACTCAGGGTTGTCAGGACAAAATGCTCGTTTAGCTTGTCCCTCAAAGGCTTGGGCAAATTGGACATGTCCTCAAAAGAGGCTGCTCTTTTTTTGTAGAGCCAGTCAAAAATTTGTTCTGCCCTGAATGGTTTTTCTCCTTGTTCCTTCAGCCAGTCCTTGAGTTCTTCAAGCTGAAGTGAATAAATGGACTTTTTTCCTGTATCCTCGGTTGCTTCTTTTCTAGTTGTCTTATCTTGTTCCATGTTATTCCACCTTCTTTCTTAAACAAGCAATATAAAACCCATCAGAGCCAAAGTCCTGCGGAAAAATCTGCACATCATAGCCATTGATCAATGGCTTGATTGCCTCTGGCATTCTTCCTGCAAATGTTGTATCTCCTTCGAATTCCTGATGCTCGCGTAAAAATTTTTCGATTACTTCCTGATTTTCTTCACGGTCAACCGTGCATGTACTATATACCAGTATACCTCTAGCTTTCAAGAGCGGGGCGACTGAATTGAGCAGGCTAAGCTGTATGGTTTGCAGCTGTGTTAAATCCTGTTCTTTCTTAGTATACTTCATATCAGGCTTTCGTCTCATTACCCCAAGACCAGAGCACGGAGCATCGAGCAATACCCTGTCAATTGACTCTTTCTCAAATTGATCGGCAGCCTGGCGGCTGTCCATTTTTTGAGCTTCGATATTTTCGAGACCCAGGCGCTCAGCATTCTCGGAGATGAGCTTCACCTTGTGCTCATGGAGGTCGAGTGAAATCACCTTTCCGCTATTGCCCAGCTTTTCAGCGATATGAGTAGTTTTCCCTCCTGGTGCTGCACATGCATCAAGAATAACTTCTTCTTCTTTAATGCCCAGTGCGTGGGCAACCAGCATGGAACTCTCATCCTGGATCGTCAACAACCCATACTTGAAAGCTTTGGATGAGGCCAAATTTCCCCTTAGACACTTTATTGCTTCAGGCAGGATTGGACTCGGCTCTACTTCAAAACCTTCTTCCTCCAAAAGTTCGAGGCACTCATCACGAGAGATTCTCGTCAAATTGACTCTCGCTGTCTGAAGCGGTGCAGTTAAATTCACTTCACACATTTCCCGTGTCTTTTCCTCACCGAATTGGTTTACCCACCTTTTTACAAGCCACAAAGGATGGCTGGTCTCAATGGATATTCT
>NZ_JBIQOE010000194.1:0-10903 GCF_047739415.1 Mesobacillus sp.
GTATTCATTAATAAAGCAAGATTTTGAGTCTTGAATATTTAAGGAGAACTTTTAAATGAATCATAAGTTAATTGAACAGATACAATGTAAACATCCTGATCTAATCATTAACGAGTTTTATGTTAATGAAATAGGCCAGAATAATGACGTCATTATTATCAATGAATCTCTGGTGTTCAGGTTCCTAAATATAAACAAGGGATCATACAATTAAAAAGAGAAACCGAGATTTTAAAATACATAAAAGTCATCGTAAAGGTGCCCATTCCGATTCCTATATATGAGTCTTTTGAAGAGCCAGAACCAGGTAAAGTCTTTACAGGATATAACTTAATTGAAGGCAACCCTTTGCGGAGGAAAAGTTTTCTTGAAATTAAGAATGATGAGCAGATTAGAGTAATGGTGTCACAACTGGTATCTTTCCTTTCAGCAATGCATTCTATTTCTGGAGATTCAGCAAGTCGGGAATTACAGTTGGAGGCACATCATCCCCGTGAGGACATGAGAGATCTTTATGAAAAATTTCAACATAAATTGTTTCCTTTTATGAGCAAGGAATCTCAAATCAGTGTAACAGAATCGTTCGAGGATTTTCTGAAAGAAGTGGCACTTGCAAATTTAGATCTTGCCCTGATCCATGGGGATTTCGGTGCTTCGAACATTTTGTGGAATTCAGGGACAGGTGAAATTTCCGGTATCATCGATTTTGGTGGGGCTGGCATAGGGGACACGGCGTATGATTTTGCGGGACTGCTCTCCAGTTATGGTGAAAATTTTTTTATAGGTGTATTGATCAATATCCGAACGGTAAAGAAGTAGCTAAGCGTGTTCATTTTTATAAAAGCACCTTCGCGCTGCAGGAGGCACTGCATGGAATAGAGAATGACGATCGGCAGGCTTTTGAAGCTGGTATTCAGAATTATAGATAAAAAATCAAATTTAACAAGAGCAGATCCCATGCCGCGGCCAACGCGGCATTCTCATTTTTAGATTAATTAAGCGCAGGGACATCTTTCCAAATGATATAATTAATTCATTCATTTCTTATATAGTAGGGTATTACAAAGATTTTATAGAAGTAATAGAGGATTCAAAGTTAAGAATCAACAAGTGGTTGAATGCGAGGAGGGGGACAGATTGATCCAGAGGCTTGGAAATGCACCTTATTTACTTCTGGTTGGTGCTGCATTATTTTGGGGCGGCAATGCGGTTGCTGGAAAGTTTCTCGCTGGTTCGCTGCCGCCGGTGACGATTTCGTTCACCCGTTTGGGGATTGGGGTCCTGATCATGTCTCCGGTTATCATCAGGCTGTTCAGACATGAAAGGGCAGCCTTAAGAGAGCACTTCAAGCTGCTGTTTTTCCTGGCGGTGACCGGTGTAATTGGATTTAATCTGCTGATTTATTGGGCAGTCAATTACACGACGGCGATCAATGCGACCTTATTGAATAGCACTAGCCCTCTCTTCATTTTCCTGCTCTCAGCTCTTCTGATCGGAGAAAAAATGGAGTTGAAGTACTGGGTGTCGATGGCGATTTCAATGGTCGGTGTGCTGATTGTCATCACGCATGGGTCTGTTGAGAGGATGCTATCTTTGCAGTTTAATATTGGCGATTTGATTATGGTGCTGGCTGTCATTTCGTGGTCTTTATATTCTATTTATATTAAAAAGATTTCCGGGAAGCTGCCATCGCTTGCAATTTTCGGCTTTACACTTGCGCTTGGTTTTATGGTGATGATTCCTGCTGTGGCTATTGAGTTGGCATTCGTTCCAGTTGGTGCAGTGAATCTTGCAGAGTGGAGTGCTTTATTTTACATAGGAATTTTTCCGTCGATATGCTCGTTTTTGTTATGGAATCGTGCAGTTGCATTGATTGGGCCATCGAAACCATCGATTTCTTTGAACCTAATTCCGGTGTTTGGGACAGTGGCAGCGTTTTTTATCCTGGGCGAGGTAATTGCCATTCCGCAAATCATTGGCGGCTGCCTTGTTTTTATCGGAGTTTTTATTACTTCTTTTACGAAAAAGAAAACGGTGCAGTTGGCAAAAGAAGCATAGGAATTTTGCGGTGGTTATATGATAAAACGGAGTGTCTCAATTTGATTTTGACACTTTCTTTTTGATTGCGTCAGTCAGTGAATCTATTAAAAAGGAAATTCCCATATTGAGGCGAACTTATTAGGTATTGGATTTGTTTTTAAAAAAAGGAGGCCGAATGGAGTCTTTAAAGCCTATTAAAAGAAGCCCTCTGAGAATTTATCTAGGGAAAAAGTATTACCGTTCAAAGAGATACTTGGATTGGTTTTTTGGGGACAAGAAATTCTCTGTGAAAAAAGAAGATCGCCCGCTGAAACATCAGGTATTCACCCATCAAACTTTACTCCTTCGAGAATTGAAGGATGTTGATATGTGGTTACAACATAACAAGGTGTAGAATCTCAAGATCGCTACTCAAAAGCTGAATAAGGTAATCATCCGGCCAGGGGAGACCTTCTCTTATTGGCGGTTACTCGGAAATACAAAGAAGAGCAAAGGTTATGTTGATGGAATGATCCTTCATTAGGCAAGGTCACGACAGGGGTTGGCAGCGGGCTATGCCAGTTATCGAACCTGATCTATTGGATGACTTTGCACACACCATTAACCATTACTGAAAGATACCGTCATAGCTATGATGTATTTCCAGATTCGAAAAGAAGTCAGCCCTTTGGCAGTGGAGCCACTTGTGCTTATAATTACCTTGATCTGCAAATTAAAAATGAAACAAATAATACCTATCAATTAGTTGTCTATTTGAATGACACTCATTTGGTCGGAGAATGGAGGTCAGTATCTCAGCCGGTCCAAACGTATGAAGTATATGAACGGGAGCATTTAATCACTCGAGAAAATTGGGGAGGATATGTAAGACATAATACAATTCACCGCAAGGTATTTAACAACGAGAAAAGACAAATTGATGATGAGTTTGTCACTGAAAATCACGCTATAATGATGTATGAGCCTTTGCTTGAACAGCAATCTGAGAAAGTCAATTAAGATTACATAAGGTTTTTTTAAAAAAAAGATTTAGATAATGTGTAGGGAATTAAATAGGGTTAAATTAGGAGGATTACATATGTACGAAGAAGGTTTTGTGGAAGTTACCGGCGGGAGAGTCTGGTATGAAATTTATAATAAGGATGCAGAAGGGACACCGGTTGTTATTTTACATGGAGGGCCAGGGTCTTCGACTTATTCGTTAAAAGGGTTGAAGGCGCTTGGCAAGGATCGCCCTGTTGTCATGTATGACCAGCTTGGCTGCGGGAAGTCTGATCGTCCGGATGATCTATCGCTTTGGAATATTGACCGATTTGTTGAGGAGCTCGGACAGGTTCGTGAAGCGCTAAAGCTTGATGAAGTTCATATTCTTGGACACTCATGGGGTACGACTTTGGCAGCAGCTTATGTGCTGACAAAGCCTAGCGGAGTGAAGAGCGTGATTTTTTCAAGTCCGTGTTTGAGTGCGCCGCTGTGGGAAGAGGACCAAAAGAGGAATATTGCCAAGCTGCCGGCAGACGTGCAGGAGACGATCATTCGCTGCGAGGAAAGCGGTGAGACTGATTCTGAAGAATTCAAGGCAGCAATCAAGGAGTTCAATAAGCAATTTGTTTTCCGAGGGGAACCAGATTTGGAGTGGCTGAAAGCAGGAGCTGGCATGAAGAACCCTGTTGTTTATGAAACAATGTGGGGGCCATCTGAATTTACGGTTAAGGGCAATCTGAAGACTTTCGATTGCACATCTCAGCTGGGTGAGATTGAGTGTCGGACACTTTATACTTGCGGCCGTTTTGATGAGGCGACACCTGAATCGACGGAGTATTATGCAAGGTTGACACCAGGAGCTGAGTTCCATGTTTTTGAAAAAAGTGCACATATGCCTTATATGGAAGAGCCGGAGGAGTATTTGCAGGTGATTGGGGATTTTTCGAAAAAAGTCGATCGTCAGGTGTGACTTTTGCTATACTCCCTCGTGAAACCTTTATGCTATGTTAACAGTGTTAATTAAGTCATAAAGGAGTTTTTTATCATGAGCTGTGGATGTTCTAGATTAGAAGATGGCAAAGCAATTGTTGACCATGTGAAGAGTAAAGGTAAGGAAAAGATAAAGCCACGCGTCGCGCACGAGATCGCTTGTGAATGCGGTGAAATGTTCACGATGGAAACCGTCATCACAAACTGCCCAAGCTGCGGCATGACATACGGCGTCACACCATGCAGTTCCGGGGATATCGATAAGGTAAAAGCTGCAGGAATTCAATATGCATAACAAAAAAATCTCTCGAGATGTCGAGAGATTTTTTGTTTGTGCATTAGACGGGGTCCTGGTAAATTGGATGGATTATAAGGAGAAAACTGCTACTGTTGGTGTTGTGGTAAATGCCCTTTCACAACAATAGGTTATTATATCGCTGATTCCGATTCATCAACAAGTGCAAAATGAGTTTTAAAAACGGTATGCTTTTTGCCAAGTTTGTTGGTAACTATATATGTTGTGTCAAATTCTCTTTCAACTTCATAAATATCGCCTACGCTAAATTCCATCTCTAAGCCTTCGTTATTCTTGCAGATGACTTTTTTCATATTGATCCTCCTGGGGATTGAATCATTGTTCTATATACTTCGTCAGGTGTTTAGTTTTTATGTCGGGTTTGGATTTTTTGATGGTAATTTGAGTATGTTGTTAGATTACTGATAACTAATTAGCTTGCTATTTCGTTATTAATCTAAGTAGCTAGGGGTCAAGAGTTAGAAAAATGGTAAAAATCACACCTTTTTTCCAGTTCGCCAATAAAGTTGTGAAAATCGCCAATATAATCATTTTTTCGCCAATAAAAATAAATTATCGCCAATAAAAAGTTAAAATCGCCAATAAAATCAAATTTTCGCCAATAAAAATTTTTAAAGACTGAAAGGCCGGCTTCCAATTTCCGGTTTAAGCTAAAAAGTGTCTATTATTATGATAAAATCATAGAAGACTACAATCGGGGGATCATTTTATGAATACAAATACATATTTTTATCAATTTTTAGAGCCGATTTCAAAGGAATTGGCATTGCTGGCTAAGGAATTAGAAAATAGTATCTTTTCCAGCCCGAGAACGATGCTGACTCATTCGCGGGTGTTTATTGAAAATATCTTGCAGCAGGTGACGAAGGCAGAGGGGATGCCAGAGGATCCTCGGACTGGTTTGAAGGAACGGCTGGATTTGCTTAATGATCAGGGTTATTTGATTCCTGAGATTCGCGATGCGCTGCATTTGGTGCGGAGAATGGGGAACCAGGCGGCACATGATGCGCGGATGTTCCGTTTTTCCGAGGCGCTTTTATCGTGGGAAGCATTGTACAGCATTGTGAAATGGTATGTTGAGGTGTACGGACCGGTTGATGTGACTGTGCTGGAATATCAGGATCCATCTCCCCAGGCAGAAAAAACGTTTGATATGTCTGAGCTTGAGGTCAGGTTGAAGGGATTGGAGGATCTGTTGAAAAATCCTCCTCCGCAACAAGCTGAAGCTCCTGCGAGGGAAGAAGTCGCAGCGGCTGTTGCTGCTCCTGTTGTTGAGGCTGAGGAAACGCCTGGGTTTACGCCAATCCGGACGATCACTTATAAAGGATGGACTCTTGAGATTCCTTACTTCCTGCGTGACGCGTTTCTTTTGCCGCAGCGATTTGATAAATCGGAAACTTTCCTGATTCGTCTTGGTGCTGAACAGGAAGCGCGGATCATGAGCGAGCTGCCAGGTGATCTCGAGGGTCTGCACAAGAATGTAAAACGGTATAACGAGAAGAATGATGAGCAGTTTTTCGAAGAGCTTGGAACCTTCATTGAAGAAGAGAAAGTTCGCCGGAATCTCACATTAAAGCGCCAGGGGGAACTGTTCTTCTTTTACAAAGCGAGTCATATTGTTGTGACGGAAGAATTGAAAAAAGTTCCGCTAACTGCTGAGGAATTCACGGGTATTCCAAGTTTGATAAGGCAGTTGAATGAGGATCAAATCTACACTGTGGGCCAGCTTCCAATGGAGCTTGTGATTTTAGCGAAGTATGCCAATGTTGGTGTAGGGACGGTTGAAAAATTGTTCGACCAGCTGAAGGCGAAGGTAACAGACAAGGCTGTCCATGTTGATGATGACATTTCAACAGAGCGGAAAAGCTTCAAGAAGTGGGAATCTTTATATGTAAAAGTAAAGCTGAATGGCGGTCAATCTATTATTGAGGGCTCTAGCGTTCCGGCGATTTGGAAGGAAGCGTTGAAATGGATTGAAGACAATCGTCTGCCTTTGTATGACCTGGTAAAAGCGGGCATCATCCTTGGGTCTACCGATAATGGCAAGCGTTATGCTATTGCGCTTCAGCCAATCCATCCAGATCAAAGACCATTTACGCAGCTTCATACTTACCAATCTCAACTTACTGGTGAAGTATATTATCTAGAAACGAAAATCAATCCGAAGTCCGGGCTTGAGACACTAAGTAAGGTTTTGACTCGACTGGGTGTTGAAGTGGATATACCGTTATTGAAGGGTGAATAGTAACGACAAACTGCCGTGGTGACGCCACGGCAGTTTTTTAACATTATGTTACTTCCTCTTTTGGGCTTTTAACTTGTTCATTTCCAGTTCAGCTGCGTATTCCTCTTGCGATTTCCCTTGCTTGAAACTTTCAGATTGGATTTTTCTGAACTTGTTATCATTTTGATTTGGCATGTAAAAACCTCCTTTTTATCATGAGTATTTTGTTCAAAGTCTGGAGGATTATTCTGTCACTAAACTAGTATTTTTTAAAATAACTGGTTAAATTTCTCATAATTCTATATTATTTTGCTATTCCGGATATAATGAAAGCGCTTTACATGTGAAACTATTCACAAGTATAATAAGAGTGTAAATAAAACATTATTCATTTCCGGGAGGAATCGCAATGTTAGCTGACCTTATTTATGAATTCAAGAGCTGGTGGATTGGAGATTTACCAAAGGTCGGAAATGAGGAGTTTGAAAGAATCGAATCAAAACATACTAGAGTTCATCACGACGAAGATATATATGAAATTATTCGAGTGCATTAAAGCACAGCAATCAGCAGTCCGATTCCAAAGTGAGTTGGACTGTTTTTATTTTATAGTAGATAATAAGTTCTGACTGTTATATGATTAGAATTCCTTAATGTTTGTTTTTTCCTATGCAAAAATGGATAAAACTAAACAATGAACGTACAAGAATATGGAGTTGATCTTTTGAGTAAAGCGAAGGGCAAGAGCGGTACAGGAAGAGGTACAGGCAAGAAAGGCTGGAATCGCTGGCAAGCTAGTGCGAATAAAGCTAAGAGTTTCAAGCCGTACAAAAGTAAAGGTGTAAAACATGGGGATGCTTCAAAGGACGGAGCCTCTGAAAAATAGTGACTGTAGTTATCAAGGTGTTGATCCAGAAATGGATTGACGCCTTTTTTTGTTAATTCAATAAAATAATTATACAAATTAATAAAAATTTATTGAAAAACGATAAATAACATGGTAAATTCAAATTGACAATAAATGAATGAGGTGCTTGTTATGAAAAAAGGTTCAACACTTTTTTTGAAGGTAGCTGTTATTTTTATCGGCCTTCCTGTTCTTGCTGTGTGTCTTTTCTTGTTGCCTCAGATCGCTTCTGAGGCGAATGAGGCAATGGAAAGAGGTTCAGATTTGGCTCTTGCGGTTTACGCAATTTTAATGGTTCTGTATGTTTCGGCCGTTCCATTTTACTTCGCTCTGTATCAATCATTTAACCTTTTAACGTATATCGACAGGAACCAGGCTTTCTCCGACTTATCTGTAATCGCTCTAAAGAAAATCAAAAATAGTGCGATCATTATCAGCGGATTATACGTGGTTGCCCTCCCATTTGTCTATGCTTTAGCGGAGGTAGATGATGCTCCGGGCCTAATCCTCATCGGAATGGGGATGGTTTTTGCTCCGTTAGTGGTTGCTGTTTTTGCAGCAGTTCTACAGCGACTTTTAAAAGAAGCCATCGATTACAAAGAAGAGAACGACTTAATAGTCTGAGGTGATAATAATGGCAATTATAATTAATATTGATGTGATGTTGGCAAAAAGGAAGATGAGTGTAACGGAGCTTTCAGATCGGGTTGGAATCACAATGGCTAACCTTTCTATTTTAAAAAATGGCAAAGCAAAAGCGATCAGGCTATCTACCCTAGATGCAATTTGCAAAGCATTAGAATGCCAGCCTGGGGATATCTTGGAGTATAAGAGTGATGAAGGGTATTAATATGAGTGACAGAATCGTAAAGTGTTAATTGAGGTAATAAAACCTTCTATAATTATTGTGTGCGGTGATCCAGGGCAGAAAAGGATGACCGCATTTTTTATTTGTTCAGTCTAGTTTTTTGTGAAAATAGTTAGTTTGGATAGCAAGAATAAGGACATGTACACATACATATGATGGAGGTGAAGTATGTATAAGGGGTGGGGGAATTGGCTAATCCAATTGTCGCTAGGTCGTTGGACGAAATACAGTTTTGGTCCAGAATCATGAAGGAACATGCTTTGTTTTTAAGCCTCGGATTTACTTATGAACAACAGCAATTGATAGCTGAGGCTCAACAATTTATTACTGTCTTTGAGCGAATCGAGGAAAAGCTTGCGAGGTTTAATATAAACACGGATATACGACAAATTCAGGCTTTTAACAATGAGGTTTATCAAGCAGCTGTTGCCATTTGGAGTTACAAGAGAAAGGTGTTAGGGTTAACTTTACGTTGTGAAATCCGGACAAATAATTTCCCTTTATTGGTTGACCATGTTAGCAGAGAGGCTGCTTACTTTGCCAACAGGTTAAAGGAACTTAACGAAGGAAAACTTGCCCCCCAACCTGATAAGATCATTCAAGAAAATCTTTTCTTTTTAAAAATTATGGCTGACCATGCAAAATTCATCGGACATCTTTTAGACCCGTCCGAAAGAAAGCTAGTAGATCAAGCTAATGAGTTTAGTCATGATTTTGATCAATTAGTCTTCCAGGCGGTGGATTTGGATTCCATGCGACCACAATCTGAAACAGTGCCAATTTTAGATCAATTCTTGGATCAAAACAGGGTTTCAGTAGTCTCACTAAGGGACTTTAAGAAAACAGCCAGAGAATTAATAGAGGCTTGCCGAATTAAAAGCAATATTCATCCCCTCCTAGCAGACCATACATTTAGAGAAGCGGAAAGGTTTATAGAAATTATCGATTTGTTTGAGACTCATCTTACACAAGCAAAGCAATAAAGAACAGTGGGGACGTATCATGTGCTAATTATTTGAAAGCACAGGGTAGGTCCCTATTCTTTTTGCTAATGGACATTTGAGAAGTGGAGTGACCGTGAAAAGTTTTATAGTGCTTAATAGACATTTGGAAAGCTGGTGGAGCTTGAAATGTCTAGTAAAAGAGGTTTAATGGACATTTCGGGGGCTGGTGGAGCTTGAAATGTCTAATAAAGGTGGTTTAATGGACATTTCGGATGCTGGTAGGGTCTTGAAATGTCTAATAGAAGTGTTTTAATGGACATTTCGGGTGCTGGTGGGATTTGAAATGTCTAATAAAAGTGGTTTTATGGACATTTCGGATGCTGGTAGGGTCTTGAAATGTCTAATAAAAGTGGTTTTATGGACGTTTCAGAAGCTGATGGAGCTTGAAATGTATAATAAATGAAACTTTTTAAGTAGAATTCTAAATGTAATTTTTGAGTGTCGTCTATCTACATACTTTTATAAGCTTGATGAATTATAGAAAGGAATACATTGACAACAACTCATATAACCGCTAAAATATTTTAAAATTCCAATAATAAAAGTGTTGAAGAGAAGAGTACTTAATCTTGGATATTTACAGAGAGCTCCTGGCTGCTGAAAAGGGGTAATATCCAGCTTAATGAATAAAGTCCCGGAGCATCTTACCAATCTAAAGAGCAATTAGGGATCGTAAGACGGGTTCTTCCGATATAAAGATAGGGTATGAAAGTACCTGAAGAGGTTGGTTTGGCGACAAATCAACAAACTGAGGTGGTACCAAGAAGTTATAACTCTCGTCCTCAAGATTCATTTCTTGGGGGTGAGAGTTTTTTTATTGAATTTCAGACGGAGAGGAGAAATAAGATGAAAAATCCT
Organism: Mesobacillus sp.; assembly: GCF_047739415.1. Classification (GTDB taxonomy): domain Bacteria; phylum Bacillota; class Bacilli; order Bacillales; family Cytobacillaceae; genus Mesobacillus. The sequence continues at coordinate 10,192 of NZ_JBIQOE010000194.1, forward strand.
ATTTTATTCGATATTCCATCCCAGTTATATACAGAAAGATTAATACTTCGTGCGCCAAATCGAACGGGAGACGGAAATATCGTTAACCAGGCAATAAGCGATTCTTTTAGTGAGTTAAAAGCGTGGCTGCCATTTGCACAAAAGCTTACTGCAGTTGAGGAAACCGAGATGAATCTGAGAAAAGCCCATATAAACTTTTTAAAAAGAGAAAGCTTTCGATTTCTAATTTTTAAAAAAGATACGAATGATTTCATTGGAACAGCTAGCCTTCAAGGAATCGACTGGACCATTCCTAAATGTGAAATTGGTTATTGGATTAATACCAGGTTTAGCGGCAATGGATATATGACAGAAGCGGTCAAGGCATTAACTGATTTGGGGCTGAATCAAATTAAATTCAAAAGAATTGAAATTAGATGTGAATCTACCAACCTAAAAAGCCGTGCGATCCCCGAAAAACTCGGCTATGAATTTGAAGGCATATTGCGGAATGATGATTTATCGGCAGACGGCAACAGGCTGACCGATACCTGTTTCTATTCAATAATTTCATAGGTACACGGGTGCATGATCCAGGGAGGATTCGTGCACCTTTTTGTTGAATGTCTTACTAATTGAACAGAGTTAGTAAAGGCTGGAAACACTTTTATAAAGGTGGAGATTGTCATAAATAAACCATTGGCTTTGATAGTATTTGTCTCTCTTGTTTTGC
>NZ_JBIQOE010000195.1:0-4217 GCF_047739415.1 Mesobacillus sp.
ATTGCAAGTCCAGAAGTTATAGCAAAGCTTAGTGGTGCTGGAACCCTCGCCGCCGTCTTTATTAATGGACCTTATACACATGAAATGATTGTTTCAACTGTTTGGGGAAGTCCCACTGCCGAAAATATCTCCCATATGCCGAAGATTCCTGTCGTTTCAGTAAATGATGACACTGGTGAAATCATTAAAAAGTTGATTTCCGAAGGTAAGGGCCAGGTAGAACTACATACCGAGGTTGAAACAAAATGGATACCAATCCCAACTTTAATCGCCGACATAAAAGGTATAGAAGAACCGGAGCATTTTGTTTTATTCAGCGGCCATATCGATTCGTGGCATTACGGAGCCATGGATAACGGATCTGCAAATGCGACGATGCTTGAGGTGGCAAGAGTGCTATCAAAATATAGAGAGCAATTTAAACGATCGATCCGTTTTGCTTTTTGGTCTGGACATTCTCATGGCAGATATGCTGGTTCACAAGCCTACTGTGATCAGCATTGGGAAGAGATACACGAGAATTGCGTAATGCATTTCTATGTTGATTCTGTCGGAGGCAAAGGAGCTACTATCCTCAGCGAGAGTAACTGTATGAGTGAAACTAAAGATATTGCCTCTCTCTATGTGAAGGAATTAGCCGGCCAGGATTATATTGGAAGCAGATATGGAAAGTACGCTGACCAATCTTTTTGGGGAGTGGGAGTTCCTTCCTTGTATATGGGAATGTCAGAACAACGATTATCTAATGACCCGATGTCCCAAAAAGTGTTTCAAGTTTTTGCGGGAAAGGAGGCAGGAGGATTCGGTTGGTGGTGGCATACAGTTGAAGACACAATCGATAAAATCGATCCGGCCAATTTAAAGCGCGATTGTGAAATCTATGCTCTCTCAATCTATAAAGTTTTAACCGATCCTATTGTACCGATCAACCAATTGGCTGCGGTTCAAGAAATTAAAGTTACGATCAAAAAATATCAAAAAACAGCAGGAGATAAAGTGAATCTGGACTTAACATTGGAACGTTTAAATGAACTTGAAGACGTACTCATGAAGGTGCAACCTATTTTACCAGCTTCGGGCCCGTTGGTTGAAGACCAGAAGGAAATCAATAAGAGAATCATGGCAATGTCACGTAGTCTTGTTCCTCTAAATTATGTAAGTAATGACCTTTTCGAACATGATCCGGCTGTTGGTTTATTGCCAGTTCCCTCGCTCTCGTCAATCAATAGAATCGCTTCTTTGGAAAAGGGCTCACATGAGTATTATTTGTTGAACACCTCTATAAACAGGCAGGTTAATAAAGTGAATTATTTTTTGAAAAATGCATTAATAGAAGCTCAAAATTTATTAACTTTTAATGAGAAAAGGAGTGGCAATTATGTCGGCAATTAAAAATAAAGTCGTAATTATTACAGGAGCTAGCAGTGGAATCGGTCGTGCAACTGCTGTTAAATTAGCAAGTGAAGGTGCGAAAATTGTTCTTGCTGCAAGGAGGGAAGAACGATTGCAAGAGATAGCCGAGAAAATCCATTCACTTGGCGGCACAGCTGTTTATAAAGTTACCGATGTCACTTCCTTGGAGGATGTTCAAAATTTGGCTGGTTTCGCACTTGAACAGTATGGCCAAATCGATGTGCTTTTTAATAATGCTGGAATCATGCCGCTTTCATATATGAAAAATAATAGAGTGGAAGAATGGGATCAAATGATTGATGTCAACATTAAAGGAGTTTTACACGGTGTAAGTGCTGTACTTCCTCATATGCTAGAAAAAAACAGCGGTCACATCATCACGACATCTTCCGTTGCAGGACATGGAATCTTCCCTTCAGGAACAGTTTATTGTGCAACAAAGTTTGCTGCCAGGGTGATTATGGAGGGCTTGAATAAGGAATTAACCAAATCGAATATCAGGACTACCACGATCTCCCCGGGTGTCGTAGATACGGAGCTGCCTGATTTAATTGTTGACCCAGAAGTGAAGCCTATATTTGAAAATCCTGAACTTCCTTCAATTAAAAGCGAGGATATTGCCAACGCAGTTTTCTATGCCTTATCTCAACCAGCATCCGTTGCGGTTAACGAGATCATAATTAGGCCGACGAATCAGGGGTAATGAAGGTAAACAGAAGCCTTTAAAGTCTAAAATCATGAAATTAGTCTGGTAGAACATCAATTAGTTCTACCAGCGATCAAAAGCCACCTGTTGAAATGAAACGGGTGGCTATTATTTGTCAATGGGGCCCTCCATTGGGTGTTCTCCCCTATAAAGAATTCACTAAAGTCATAGATTTTTCTTAAATTTGTTAATGAGTGGACAAAGAGATCAATAAAATCAAGAGTTTTAACTGTTATGCTCGAATTACCGAAAAATAGGTTTTGTTGGTTATTCTATTAAGGGCTGATTGGAAAAGGAGGAAAATAAGTTGGGCAATGTTCTTATAATAGGTGGAACTACATTCGATTCTGTCATTCATCTGGAAAAACTTCCAGATCCGGTGCCGCAAACAATCCATTATGCAGCATATACTGAGACTTTGGGTTCTACTGGCGCGGGGAAAGCATTGAACCTGTCGAAGCTGAAGGTTCCTGCTACACTCCATTCCATTATCGGGAATGATGAGTATGGAGCGAAAATCAGAAAGAAACTGGATGAAGGCGGTGTCGATTTTGTTTATGACCATGATCCTCGGGGGACAGAGAGACATGTCAATTTGATGAGTCCCCAGGGAGAAAGAATATCAATATTTGTTACCCAGTCATCATCAGAAATGCATCTAAACATGCACAGGATTGAGCAGCTGATCAAAGAGGCTGACTTGGTTGTGTTGAATATCATCGCTTATACAAAGCAGCTGATTCCACTGATAAAAAAATATAATAAACCTGTTTGGACCGATTTGCATGACTATAATCCCGGGAATCCGTATCACGAGGATTTTATCGAGATTGCTGATTTTATATTCGTGAGCTCTGATAATATGCCTGATTACAAATTCATGATGGAAAAGTGGATATCCATGGGCAAACAACTGGTTGTCTGCACACACGGGAAGAATGGGGCAACGGCTCTGACAAAAAGACAGGAATGGCTTGAAACTCCGATTATCAACGAGTATGAATACAAAGATGCGAACGGGGCAGGTGACAGCTTTTTTTCAGGTTTCTTGTTCGGATTTTTAAAGGGGAAATCAACCGAGGAATCCCTTAAGCTGGGAACAGTTTGTGCTGGACTTTGTATCACTTCCAAGGAGTTAGCATACGAGGAATTAAATTCTCGACTACTTGAAGAAGAGTATCAGAAATATTTTGGCTAACTCGATGTGTTTAGTTCCTTGGTATGGGGGAAAATATCTTCACCATACAAAAGGAGTGATAGAATGTTTCTCGAGGGGAAGATCATTTCAGGTGAGTTTGATCAAGCCATAAACGAATTTTCTCTGCAGCGGGTAAAAAGCTTTGAAACGCAATCCATTTTTAAAGAGTGCCAGATGGATTCAGTTTATAAATATTTGAAGAATCACGAAAATGATCCTGATGGGCAAATTATCACACTATATGATCAGTTGCCGGTCAGGTTGACTCAATCTGAGATAAACCAATTGCTAAGCGACCTTGAGAGAGTTAAGTCGCTATACCAATGAAAAGCAGGTCTAAATGACTTGCTTTTTTCTATTTGAACAAAGGAATATCTGCTATTTCTCCCGAATAGGTAACGAATGAATCTAGTTAGAGGAGGAAGAAGTCCTATCAATGCAAAAATAAAACCATTAGTCGGAGGGTTGATATCAGGGATAGTCCTTGGCTTGTTTTTAAAACTAATCCAATCTATAACACGCCTTAAAGTGTATACCTTATTGCTGAATGTTGATTACATACCGATTCTTAAGGATTTAAAATTATCTGAAGTTGTTGAGTTTGGTTTGCATATGGTGATCTCAATAGGGCTCGCCATAGTTTTGAACTTTTACATAATCAAAAAAGGATTAGGAAAAGTAGCAATACACCGCTTTGTTATTAGAGTTAGCTTAATAGTTGGTCTGCTGCTATATCCAACAACGTTTCTCTCAGAAAGGACACCGCCCATCACAAGTGGATATGCCTTTTTATTTTGGATGGCGGGTCACTGGATTTATGGATTCGTTTTAGGGAGAGTTTTATCTTATAAGGAAGGAGAGAGGTCTTGAACAAGAGAAACTTCTATATATTATCCATCG
>NZ_JBIQOE010000196.1:0-11113 GCF_047739415.1 Mesobacillus sp.
GCTGGAATCCGATTGTTTCCTATATCCTTCTGTTTTTGAACATATACGGCATTCTGTTCATGCTGGCCGAGCTTCAAGCCACACGACTGACTCCATTTTTGCTGACAGAGGACCATTTGTTAATGCAGACAGGATTTTCAAGTTCGATGAACCTGCCTTTAAGCAATATCAAGGAAATCAAACATTACGAAGGGTCGGAAAAATTTAGCAAAATAGAGCAAAAAGGGCTTTTTGATGCCAGAGTGCCTGATTTGATCCAGGAAAAGCCGATGTTTGAAATCCTGTTGCATGAGCCGCAGGATGTTCATCTCATCTACGGATTAAAGCGAAAAGTGGACCGGATTGTCCTGAATGTCGACGAACCAGATGTTTTTTACCATGAATTGCAGCGGTCACTCCCAGAGTGATCGCTTTTTAATGCTGAATAAAAATCTCTCGCTCAGTACAGTTAATCTCTCGGAAAAAATCTCTCAATAGAAGCAAGTAATCTCTCACTTAACCCAAATAATCTCCCATTTATCTAAAAAAGTAAAAACCCAGCCGCACAATCACGACCGGGTTCCACAACTATTATGAGTTATATACTTCTAAAATTTTCTCTAATGAAAGCTCAGCTGTTCTGGCATAGACGATATCAGCATTTTCGAAACTTTCCTTTGGTCCCACAGCGACAGCAAACATTTTCGCAGATTTAATCGCCTGTACGCCTGCCGCAGCATCTTCAACACCAATGCATGCTTCAGGCTCAACACCAAGCATTTCCGCTGCGCGCAGAAAAACTTCCGGATGCGGTTTGCCGTTCACGACAGTCTTCGCATCAACGATGATATCGAACTCGGATTTCATTCCAAGTGACTCCATCACAGTGAACGCATTCTTGCTTGCAGAAGCAAGGCCCAGCTTAAGTCCCTTTGCCTTAATATCCGTAATCAGCTCTTTGATCGCCGGCAAAAGATCAGTGGGAGTGATGTTCTGGATCAAGGTAAGATAATGATCATTTTTCTTGCCAGCCAATACTTCTTTTTCTTCGGCTGTAAAATCCTCCGTACGGCCGCCCAGCTCTAGAATTTTCTCGAGAGAGTCCATCCTCGAGACGCCCTTCAATTCCTCGTTATCCTCACGGGTAAAGGTAATGCCCAAATCCTCAGCCAGCGCCTTCCATGCTAAAAAATGATATTCAGCTGTATCAGTAATGACGCCATCAAGGTCAAAAATAAACGCATTTAGTGGTCTTGTCATCGTTAAACTCCTTTCATGAATCTATCATTCAGCCTCAGAAGCAGACTCTGAGTATTATTGGACATTTTATTGCCATTCACACACGCAAATGTCTATTAAAGAACGTTTGTTAGACATTTCAACACCTTCCCCCCTCCAAAATGTCCATTAAACCACTTTTCTTAGACATTTCAACGCCTTCCATTCTTCAAAATGTCTATTAAAGAACGTTTCTTAGACACTTCAACGCCTTCCACTCTTCAAAATGTCTATTAAACCACTTTTCTTGGACATTTCAACGCCTTCCATTCTTCAAAATGTCCATTAAATCACCTTTATTGGACATTTACGTAATTCATACACCAAGATGTCTACCCCAATGAGAGAGACCTTCGGGCTGGCCCAAAGATCTCTTCATCGACTTATTTCAATTTTACAGAAAGCTCGCCTTCTGCTGGAATTGTGACTTCCTCGCCGTAAAGTTTCATTGCAAGTTCTGGTCCTTGCTGGGTGAGGACGACGTTTTCCTGGTTCACTTCTACCTTGATGTAGTGGTCGCGGTAGATGATGTTGAAGCTGTACTGGTTCCATGCTTTTGGAATGAACGGCGCGAATGATAGTGTGCCTTCAGCCGTACGCATGCCCGCGAAGCCCTGGACGATACCCAGCCATGCACCTGTCATGCTTGTGATGTGCAGGCCATCTTCTGTATCGTTATTGTAGTTATCAAGGTCAAGGCGCGCCGTGCGGTTGTACATTTCATACGCCTTTTCTTCCATACCAAGCTCTGCAGCTAGTACTGCGTGGATACTAGGAGACAGTGATGATTCATGAACTGTCATAGGCTCATAGAATTCGAAGTTGCGGCGCTTCTCTTCTTCTGTGAATTCATGGTTGAAGAAGTATAGACCCTGAAGGACGTCAGCCTGTTTGATGAAGCAGCTGCGCAGGATTTTATCCCATGACCAGTTCTGGTTGATCGGACGGTCTTCAGCTGACAGCTCATCAACTGTCATCAGGTCTTTATCAAGGAATGTATCATGCTGGACGAATACACCTTTTTCTTCATCGTACGGGAAGTACATTTTCTCAATGATATCCTGCCATTTCGCAAGCTCTGCATCAGAGAATTCAAGGCCTGCAAGGCGTGCATCATGGCCGTTTTGCTTCAAGGATTCGATGACTTCAAGCGTGTAGCGAAGTGTCCAGACAGCGATACGGTTTGTGTACCAGTTGTTGTTGACATTGTTTTCGTATTCGTTCGGTCCTGTTACGCCATGCATCATATAGGCTTTCTTGGACTTATTGTAGTGGACGCGGTCTGCCCAGAAACGGGAGATGCCGGCAAGCACATCGATTCCATATTCATGAAGATAATCTTGATCTCCAGTGTAGTTCACATAGTTATAAATCGCGTAAGCAATCGCTCCGTTACGGTGGATCTCTTCGAACGTGATTTCCCACTCATTGTGGCATTCGACGCCTGTAAAAGTAACCATAGGGTAAAGTGCTCCGTTAAGCCCCTGCTGCTTCGCATTGTGGTATGCGCCATCAAGCTGGTTGTGGCGGTAAATCAACAGGTTGCGTGCAACCTCTGATTCTGCAGTAGACAAGTATAATGGAATTGCGTACGCTTCTGTATCCCAGTAAGTTGCACCGCCGTACTTTTCTCCTGTAAAACCTTTTGGTCCAATGTTCAAACGCGAATCTTCTCCATAATAAGTAGAGAACAGCTGGAACAGGTTGAAACGGATTCCCTGCTGTGCTTCATCATCGCCTGCAATCTCAACATCAGCGATTTCCCAGCGGCTCAGCCAGCCGTTTCTGTGCTCTTCCAGCAGCTGATCAAAGCCTTTTTCAACAGAACGACCTAGGACTTCACGGCCTTTAGAAACAAGCTCGCTAGCTTCATAGTCACGATCTGTTGTTACAGCAATATACTTGTAAAGGGTTACAGTTTGTCCCTGCTCAACCTTAACTTCAATCACATTCTCAACATATTCTTCTTTTTCATTGACTTCGAACTTAGCCACAGTTCCTTCGACAACCGTTTGCATAGTTGTCGCAACCTGGAAAGTCGGAGTCCCGAATGGGTTGTCTTTCGTTTTCATTACAAGACTGCTATTATGTTCTGAAGCATCCCTGCTAATTTCATACCAGAAGTCTTCATCATAGTTGGAATCTTCGTTGCGCACGTCTCCATCCAGATAAGGAACAAAGGTAACGTTTCCATTATAGTTCCTGGCAGTAACTGAATACTTGATTGCAGCGAGTTCTTTATCAGCAACCGACAGGAATCGGATCGCTTCCACTTCAGTTTCCTTACCGTCCTGGATGACTGTGAATTTCCTTGTCAAGACACCATGCTGCATATCAAGTTCACGGTAGTAATCCTTCACTTCTGCTTTGTAAAGGTCTAGTTCCTCTCCGTCAACAAATACTTTTATGCCGATAAAGTTCGTTGAGTTAATGACCTTGCCAAAATAGTGCGGATAGCCATTCTTCCACCATCCTACACGCGTTTTATCTGGAAACCAGACGCCTGCAATATATGAACCGCGATGGAAGTCTCCAGTATATGTCTCTTCAAAGTTTCCGCGCATGCCCATATGGCCATTTCCGAGGCTTGTGATGCTTTCTGCTAGGCGGAAATCTTCTTTATGCAAGTCCGTTTCGACGATCTTCCAGCTATCAATCCCAAATAATCTTTTCATAGCTTTTATCTCCTTTTAGAAGTTGTACAAACGTTTGCACTATTATATCATGAATTTCCGCAGAAATGACAAAAGCAAAGGTGATATTTTTGTGTCATCCTGAACTTATTATTATTTTACTATTATAATCCGGCAAAAAACTTTTTCACCTATTTAGTTAGTACATATGTTATAAATTTTCAGAAAACTAATATAATCTAAAAGAACTAAATATGGAAGGAGGAAACAATATGAGCATACGGTTTTTCAAGGTTGCTGCGGTCTATTTTGTCATTGCTATTATTCTAGGAATTGTTATGGGGATCGCGCATGACTTCACATTGACTTCGGTGCATGCCCATTTAAATCTCCTTGGCTGGGTATCAATGGCCCTGTTCGGGACAATTTATTATCTATTTCCTGCAGCTGGGAACAGCAAGCTAGCCTCTACGCATTTCTGGCTCCATAATATCGGGGTACCCGTCATGCAGGGCGGAATCACCTTATCCATGTTGATAGGGGGAGTCATTTTCACCGTCTTTGCCATCCTTGGATCACTGGTCATCGTTCTCGGAGGCATTCTGTTCTTGGTGAATGTGTTCAAATATGTAAAAGCGTAATTAAGACGAAAAAAGTTCGCCGGTGAGGCGAACTTTTTTTATTATGCAAGCTCCTTCTGCTTTGTTTCCGTACCCCAGAAAAAGACGGCTGCAGCACCGATCAGAATGGCTATGCAGAAAATTGTGAAGATGGCAGTGATTGATAAATTTTGCGCTGATAAATACGGGACCATCAGTGGTCCGATTATCCCGCCTATTCGTCCAAAGGATGCGGCCATTCCTGCACTGGAACCGCGGATCGTTGTTGGATATTGTTCTGGCGTATAAGCGTATAAAGCACCCCACGCACCCAGGTTGAAGAATGACAGCAGGACACCCGCAGTGATCAGCAATGCAAGCGAGTCTGCCGTTCCAAAGAAATAGGCGCTCAGTGCTGTTCCTATCAAATAGACAACCAGTACGAACTTCCTGCCTGCTCTTTCAATCAGCCATGCTGCGGTGAAATATCCTGGAAGCTGAGCCAGGGTCATGATCAAAACGTATTGAAAGCTCTTGATCAAAGTGAAGCCCTTCATGACCATCACGCTTGGCAGCCAGAGGAACATTCCGTAATAAGAAAATACCACACTGAACCATAGAATCCAGAGCATGGCTGTTTTCTTGAAGTGCTCCCTGGACCATACCTCGGCAATGCTCTCCTTGATTGTCAACCTTTCCTTCTTTTCAACGGCCAGATACCTTGGGGAGTCCGGCAGGTTCATACGAAGGTACAATGCATACAATGCTGGCAGGGCACTAAGGATCAACGCCATTTGCCAGCCAAATTTCGGTATGACGAAGTATGAAATCAACGCTGCGACAAGCCAGCCTGCAGCCCAGAAGCTTTCAAGCAGGACAACGACGCGCCCCCGTTTCTCAGCAGGCACACTCTCTGCAACAAGAGTAGACGCTACCGGAAGCTCTCCGCCAAGTCCCATTCCAATAAAAAATCTTAGCAATAAAAAGAATGACAAAGTTGTTGCCATTGCGGATACTCCGCTTCCGACTGAGAAAAGCAATAACGTAATAATAAAGACATTTTTCCGGCCGATCCGGTCAGCAAGCAAGCCAAATACAAATGCACCGACAGCCATACCGATTGAGTTCACGCTGCCGATCCAGCCCATTTCCTTGCCCGTCAAATTCCAGTCTACCTGCAATGCGGCGATGATAAAGGACAAGATCCCCACATCCATCGCATCGAACATCCAGCCCAGCCCGGCAATCCCGAGCAGCTTTTTTTCAGAAATCTCCTGTGTCTTTTTCATATAACCCTCCTAAACCATTGCAGCGATACAAATAGTTTCCCTAAAATTGTTAGTTTTAACATAATAATTGCGATGCTACTTTATATTACCATGTGTCTTTACAGTAGTCATGATAAAAGTGACCCGTAAATAATTTCAAAGAATATGCGGACATTATAACTACATCCCTGAAAAGGTGGAGTAAGTCATGAGAAAAAAAAGGCTCGTTAAAAAGAACTCCATTCCCTTTCTGCTGCTCGCAGTGATTCATGTTCTGCTTTTTTTCATATTCGCCAAACGAAGCCGGCAAAAGAATATATGGGCCCTTCTGCTCTCCAATATTGGTATGGCATATTTATTTGAGTATCCTGTCCTCAACCTGTTCAAAGGGTATTCATATAAACCATATATCCTTAAAAAACGGGCTCATGACCAAATTCTCGGAGCTATTTTTTCCCAGGCATTATATGTTCCAATTACTGCAACCCTCCTGACACTGTACCAAAAAAATCGGTATTGGAAACTCGGCAGCACGCTGATTTATTATGGAATTGAACGTTGTTTCCTGCATTTTAAAATCTATAAAGCGCATTGGTGGAAGCCATACTATACGGTTTTTTTCATGAATATCTATTTTTATGTCAGCGACTGGTTTTACAAAGCGCTGAACGCGAAAAAGGAATGGGCTCTGGTGATCGCACAATACCTGTCAACAGAAGTCATCGGAGTTACCTTGCTCTATATATCTGCAGTCAACAGGAAAGTCAGGTTTGGACGGGGAATCCACCATTCCTGGCGCGAGCATTTTATCATTGCTCCGCTTTATAGTTTATTCCGGACTATTTTCCTGGTTAAAAACTCCTCAAAACACGGATTGCTGCCAAGACTGACGATGTTCATCGGATTCATCGGCATTGATATCATGCTGGAGTGGACAGGCCTCTTGAAATTACGATTGAATAAGCTGTGGAATTTAGCATTCAACGCTGTGATGGTTTTCATATCAAGATATCTCTATTTAAAAATCCGTCAAAAACAGTAGGAACCCCCTCTGCTAGGCAAAGGGGGTATTGGATTAACTTATTTTATCGAGAATGACCGTTACCTTGAAAAGGTCACCATCCACTTCAATATCAAGTGAGCCTTCATGCAGGTCAACGATTGATTTTGCGATTGCAAGCCCGAGTCCTGACCCTTCTGTATGACGTGATTGGTCGCCGCGCTTGAAGCGTTCGAAAAGTTCATTCAAATCCTCGCCCAATTCATATTTCGTGATGTTTTTAAAAGTAAGCACAATCTGGTTTTGCTCTTCTTTTACCGAAATATATACCCTCGTATTTTCCAGAGCATATTTGAGAATATTGCCAATCAGGTTATCAAACACCCTCCACAACTTCTGTCCGTCAACAAATGCATACACCGGATGCTCCGGCTGTGACACGCGCAGCTGCAGGGATGACTGGCTCAGCGCCTCATTATGCTCGGCGAGTGCCTGCTGCAGGAGCTGGTTGAGATCGACCTTCTCCTTAGTGAGTTCGATATTGCCGCTCGCCATTTTTGTCGCCTCGAACAGGTCATCAATTAACACCTTAAGTCGCTTCGATTTCCTGTCGAGAATTTCGATATACGAGTCACGGTCCTCTGATGCCAGATCAGGTGTTTTCAGGAGCTCTGTATAGGTGATGATCGACGTTAGCGGTGTCCTAAGATCGTGGCTTACATTTGTGATCAATTCTGTCTTAAGGCGTTCGCTTTTTGCCTGTTCTTTGTGGGAGACCGTAACAGTATTCCTAAGTGTATTGATATTGGCGGCATGTTTGGCAAAAGCCGACTTCCCTTTCACCGGGATGTCCGCACCTAGATTGCCCGCAGCAAGTTCTTCTGTATGCTTTAATACTTTATTCAAGTAGCCTGCTTTCCTCATGATCATGATGAAAATCGGGAGACTGATTACACCTAATGCGAAAGCAATGACGATTATTTCTCCTCCACCTGCTACAAGGACTGCAACAAACAACATCCCCATTACAAACACGATTCCGAGGATGACAAGAAGCTGGAATCCAATGCTCTTGATTAAAAAGGCATTAAGAATCGCGTGATAGCTCCTTACTAAAAGGCTATTATTCACATCTTCCTTCAGCTTTGGCCAATCCTTCCGGTACTCTGAAAGGAATTTAAGTTGAATCCACCCGAATGCAAGCAATGAAGCTGCAGCGACTAGACTGATGATCAGTTCGATCAGCGAAGAAAAGACATCTGAATGATAGTAGACAAATTGTTCACTGATCAGTGTCATGGACAGCAGTAGGAAGACTCCTGTTAATAAAAGCATCACCGCCCTTACATCCAGCGGAATCCTTCCATAAAGAGGCTGCAGGTGATCAAATGAACCAAACACGGTTGCCGGTTTCCGTTTTGCAAGGAAATAGCTGATGATTAATGCAGCGATACTTAATAAAAGATAACTGTAAAAGAGCTTTTGCCCTTTTTGATAGTCTTTATAATTCATGATGGCGATATGGTTTTCTGAAGCAAGCTTTGATAAGCCTATTTTACCGGTCAGATCTCGGTCTTTTTGATTTTCCAGAATCGTTTCAGCGACTTCATTATAAGGCAGGAAGTTTTCGTTATACCCAGTGAACATGTAATTTCTCTGCACACCTGCGTAATCCAGAACATAATACATGTCTTTTTTATTCAAGTAGTCTGATGCTGACTCATCCTTTGATAGATCAAGATTTGTAAAGACTTCTCCTGTTGATTTGTCCTCAAGGTAATATTTGAATGCCTGCTCAAGATTGGTGAATTCACGGCGATATTCTTCCAGATCCCGATAAAATTCATCGATCTTCTTCTCTTTTTCTTTGACGATTTTAGCGCGTACATATTCATCACTATTGAAATTTTTGGTTATATCCGCGATTTTTCCGTCTCTTTCCTTCTTCAGAATCTCTTCTGCCGCCTTGTTTCCTGAATCGATTGCCGACTGTATTTGTTCCTCATATTGCATTCCGATATTGGAAATTTGATCTCCGAGATTGCCATACCTCATACGATGTTCTTCAATTTCCTCATCTGATACAGTAATTTTGTTTTTCATTTCTTCTTTTGGCATCTTATAGAGCTCATACACATTCAGCATGGAAACGAACTGATCCATTTGTGAGTTATATTCTTCTGATTCAAAATAATCGCCCTGCATGAACCGGCTGCCATTGGTCAGGACTGAAAAAACACCGCTAATACCGAATGAGATCAAAAGCACCCATACCACAAACAAATACTTACTTTTCGATTTTGTATCCAATCCCCCACACCACCTTCAAATATCTTGGATTCTTCGGATCGATTTCTATTTTTTCGCGGATTTTACGGATATGGACCGCTACCGTGTTTTCCGCATTGTAGCTTGGTTCCTTCCATACACGCTCATAAATATCATTGATGGAGAATACTCTGCCGGCATTGGTCATGAGCAACTCAATGATTTTGTACTCGATTGGCGTCAATTTGACTGGCTCACCATGTGCGGTGACTTCCTTCGAAGACTGGTCGAGTGTGAGCCCGTTCAGGTCGATCACCTTCGCTTTCCCCTCATATGTACCGAGCGTGACATATCTCCTCAGCTGAGATTTTACCCTTGCGATTAATTCGAGCGGATTGAATGGCTTCGTCACATAATCATCAGCGCCAACCTGTAGACCGAGAATTTTATCCGTATCCTCTGCTTTGGCGCTCAAAATGATGATTGGGATATTCTTGTCCTCGCGGATTCGGAAGGTCGTCGTAATCCCGTCCAGGCGTGGCATCATCACATCGAGCAGTATTAAGTGGACAGGCTGCTCATTCAGCTTCTCGATCGCCTCGATTCCATCCGCCGCTTTGATCACCCTGATCCCTTCATTTTTCAAATAGATCTCTATCGCATCACGAATCTCTTTTTCATCATCAACCACCAGCACATTGTATTGTTCCACATGAAAAACCCCCTTCCCACACAGGCAAGCTTTGATATTGATTATTCTAGACAGTTAACCTTAATATTCACCGAGGATAAATCTTAAGATTTTCTTAATATTGGTAAAAGTAGTGTGTGAATCTATTATATATTTTTATGGAGGCTGAGAGGAAAGGTAATTTGGGGGTGTTTTGTTCATAAACGGAGATTTCGTGCAGAGGAATCGGCTCAATCCAATGGGGGTTGAGCCGATTGGAGGTAAAAAGCCAGTTTTTAATAAGTTTCATTGCCTTATTTTCTTCTTGAAATTTTTTATTGGCGGTTTTCACAACTTTATTGGCGATTTTCAGATTTTATTGGCGAAAAAATGAATTTATTGGCGATTTCCACCTACATATTGGCGAAAATCAAATTTTATTGGCGAACTGGAAATTTCGGGCGTTTTTTTCCAGTTCCGGCCCCAGTTACTTGGGCAGCTTTTTTTCCAGTTCACCCTGCTACTTACGCAGCGTTGCGATCAATCGCTTAGGATTCAGCAGCAAATCCAAACCATCATTGATATTCTCGATCACCAAATCACTTTTCAACAGTGTTGCCGTTGCGCAGCCTTCTCTACCGTTGATGGCAATGGCGATATCGGATTCTGCGAACATTGTCTCATCATTCGCCCCATTGCCCATGCAGATTGTTCCCTCCAGGCCACGGACAAATCCCCCTTTTTCAGCAGTATGGTCATCAGATTGGAGTACGCGCACATTAACAGGCAGCCCGCTGCATTGTCTGGCGACGGTTCCATTCGTATCTGCTGTAATGACATGAATCTCCAGGTTCTTGCTAAGAAGTGTGATTCTTTCAGCTACTCCGGGGATCAACTCACCATTAAAAGCAATGGTTCCGTTAAAATCCAAAACAAGATGATGAATAGTAAATTGGCCTCTGCCCGGGATGTTCAAAGCAAGCATGAATATGCCTCCCATTTTTGATAGAATATCGTTATTATACACCTGCATGGAGGATGTTAGATGAAAAAGAGCAATGTGATACTTTATATCGCTACGAGCTTGGATGGCTATATTGCCAGGCCGGATGGCGCCGTTGACTGGCTAGATGATGTGGAAGGCGATGGCGATAATGGTTACAGTGAATTCTACAGCAAGGTTGGAACTGTAGTAATGGGCCGTAAAACGTACGAAGAGGTTTTAAGACTGACGGATGAATTTCCGTATGCGGGTAAGGCATGTTATGTCTTATCGCGAAAAAATCATGAGCAGCGACCAGGTGTCACGTTTACAGATGAGGAGCTGGAATCCCTGATTCCGCGTCTGAAAGAACAGTCCGATGGGTATGTATGGCTTGTCGGCGGCGGCCAGCTTGTCCAGCAATTCCTTGAGAAAA
>NZ_JBIQOE010000197.1:0-15156 GCF_047739415.1 Mesobacillus sp.
CCAATGAAGTCAAAGAACGACTTCACCGGTCGGCCCTCCGAGGCACACGAAGTGCTAGACCCGCCAGCCACAGGACGTGGCGTTATAAGGCGGGCAGCGCTTGTCGGAGCTGAACGAGGCGCTTGCACTTTTTGTTCTTCCCTGGCTATTTTCGGAAGTTATCGCCGAAAATAGCCACCACCAACTAACAGATAAAGTGGGAATTGACATGAGACTCGTAGCCACCACTTCGGTAGAGGAAGGGGCTTTACTAGCAAAAGCCATCTATAATGACAAGGGCCAGGTTCTTTTAAATGTGGGCGCACGGCTCGAAGGCAAAATCCTTAGCCGACTTGAAGAGTTTGGTATTGACTATATTTATATAAAAGATCCTGACACAGATGATATCATCGTGAGAAACTCCATATCCGATGAATTGCGCGTCAATGCGATTATGACGATTGGGGATACATTCAAGCAAATTCAGCTGGATTCGAATGTCTCGCAAACCTTTGTACTGGAAAAATCAGCGAGGAAATTCAAGAAGCTGATCAGTGCTTTGCTTGATGAGCTTCAAAGGAGCAAAGAGCTGTTGAATTTGCTGTCGGATGTGTTTCTGCATGACCACTATATTTTTTCTCATTCATTGAATGTTACTTTATATGCCTTGGCGATTGGCATCGAAATGAAGCTGACTCCAAAAGAGCTTGAGCTGCTGGGGCTCGGTGCAATTTTACATGATGTTGGAAAAATGAAGGTTCCAGAAGAAATTTTATCAAAACCAGGCAAGCTGACTGCGGAAGAGTTCCAAGTCATTAAGGCCCACGCTGAGGATGGCTTTCAGCTTCTAAGGAACATCCCGACCGTTCCGCTGATTGTAGCTCATTGTGCCTACCAGCATCATGAACGTTTGAATGGTGCAGGGTATCCCCGTGGATTGAAGGGTGATGATATCCATTTATTCGGAAAGATTCTTGGTGTGGCGGATGTGTTTGATGCAGTTACTTCAAATCGAGTCTATAGACCAGCCATGCTGCCGCATGAAGGTCTTGAAATTCTTTACTCGGGTTCAGGCAGCCTGTTTGATTCGAAGGTAGTTGACGCCTTCCGAAGAGCGGTGGCAATATATCCGGTCGGACTTACCGTCATTTTAAGCGATGGGCGAAAGGGAGTAGTGGCTGAGCAGAATCCTGGCTTGAGTGAGCGCCCTGTTGTCCGTATACTCGAGGAAAGCGGCCGAAAAGTGGAGCCATACCAAGTTGATTTGCAATCGAACCTATCCCTGATGATTGTCAGCTGTGATACGATCATTAAATATGAGTACGCCGCTAATTATTAATTTTTCCAGAAGGTATTTTAGTAGTGCAGGCAAAAACTTTAAATACTTTTTAGGCTAGTTCCCCCCTTTGAAGCATACATATAGCTTTAGAGGGGGGATTTGTTTTGGCAAAATTCGGCCGGCGGCTGCCTCGGAAAGGGCCCTTGCCTTTCAGGTATGTATTCCTGCTGACATTCGTCTTTTTTTCCTTTTCAACAGCAGCAGGACTGTGGATCATAGATAAAGGGCTCGAGCCCACATTGATGAAATACGCAGAATCCCAGACAAGGAAGATTGCGACCTTGGTGATCAATAAGGCGATCAATAAAAAAATCGCCAGTGGGATGGATATTGATAAAGTCATAGAATTTGTTCCTGTCGATGGCGGAACGACCACTGTAGTGAAATTCAATACTGAAATCATCAACAGGGTAAAAGCAGAAACGACTAACATCGTGCAGATGAATCTGAAAGAAGCGGAAAGAGGGAATCTCACTTCGCTTGAGATGCTGTCAGATGTCGAGCTAGTCACCGATGATGAGGACAGGGAAGAAGGAATCATCTATTATGTTCCATTGGGTCAGGCCACTAATAATGCACTTCTAGGTAATATGGGCCCTAGAGTTCCCGTGAAATTCAACGCGATTGGCGATGTGACAGCTGACGTCGTCTGGGAAACAGAAGAGCACGGAATCAACAATACACTGATCAATGTTTCGGTCAGGGTCAAAGTCAATGTGCAGATCATTATTCCATTCGCGACTGAAATTGCGACTGTACAAGAAAACATTCCAATTGGCAGCTTCTACTACCCTGGAAAGGTACCGCAGTTTTACAATGGAGGCGGAGATACATCACCAGCCATCCAGCTTCCAGGAGAATAAAAACAGTTGTCAAGTTAACGATATTGTTATATTATAAAATCAATTGAATAACAAACCACATCATTCCGATGGGGTAGAGGCGCAGGATTCAAGAGTAAGCTGTGTGAGGATGACAACGTTGATCACAGCTAAAAGGGAATTTTGCCGAAGCAATAATTAGTGAGTCACATTTATTATTGCTGGGGATACTTTGAACAAGAGTATCACTGTCATTATGGATGTATATCCATAATGGGGAGCTACAGATCGTGATGGAGACACTAGTTGCTTATTAAGGGCAGCGATAGAATGTTCTCTATCGTTGCCCTTTTTTATTTTTCTTTAAAAGAAGGTAGCTAAACTCTTTTCATGTAAAAGTTTCCCCCCTGTCAAAAACAAGGAGGAGAAAGAAAGAATGGAGAACACAATTTTTTCATTGCTGCCGCCATTAGTGGCAATCTTAATGGTAGTAATCACAAGACGAGTGCTATTGTCTTTGGGGACAGGCATCGTCGCGGCGGCATTTTTGCTCGCTGAATTTAATATCACAGAAACATTTGCTATTATGTGGGACGCGATTAAGGGGATTGTCGTTGCGGATGGAGAACTGAACACATATAGCCTGTACATCATCCTATTCTTATTACTACTGGGTACAATCACAGCGTTCATTTCCATTTCAGGCGGAAGCCGCGCGTTTGGCGAATGGGCGATGAAGCGTGTTAAAACAAGAGTTGGAGCACAGCTAGTCGGAGCATTTTTAGGAGTTATTATTTTCATTGATGATTATTTTAATGCTTTGGCAGTCGGCCAAATTACACGCCCGATCACAGACCGGCAAAAGGTTTCACGTGCAAAGCTGGCATATATTATCGATTCAACATCAGCACCTATGTGTGTTATCTCCCCGATCTCCAGCTGGGGTGCCTATATCATTGCTTTGATCGGTACAATTCTTGCTGCACACGGTGTTAATGAATATAGTGCTTTCTCAGGATTCATGCAAATTGTGCCAATGAACTTCTACGCACTTGCAGCATTAGCGATGGTCTTTATCGTAGCTCTTAGAAATATTGAAATTGGACCTATGAAACATCATGAAGAACGAGCGATCACGGAAGGAATCGTCGTTCCACAGGACAAGCCTGTACCGGGTGAACTGAAGGATGACCTTCCTACAAGCACAAAAGGGACCGTTGGAGACCTTGTATGGCCGATTGTTGCCCTTGTCGCTGGAACAGTTGGCATGATGCTTTGGACTGGTGCAAGCGCCGTTGAAGGTGAAGTAACCATCTTCGGGATTTTTGAAAACACAGATGTAACTAAGTCTCTTGTAACTGGCGGATTGCTTGGCCTTGCTGTAGCGTTGACTTTCTTTGTGAGACAGGCAGTTGTCTTAAAAGGCGTCAATGCCAATGTATTTGGAAAAGGAATGATTGAGGGCATTAAATCAATGCTACCGGCTATTTATATCTTGTTCTTCGCATGGGTCATTGTTGATTTGATTGGAAGACTTGAAACGGGCACGTACCTTGCTGGTATTGTTGAAAGCTCTAATATTAACATTTCATTCCTGCCGTTCCTGCTATTCCTTGTAGCTGGAGTCATGGCTTTCTCAACAGGTACTTCATGGGGATCATTCGGCATCCTGCTTCCAATTGCAGGAGATATCGCTGCTGCAGCTGATATCACCATGATGCTGCCAGCGTTAGCAGCTGTATTGGCGGGCGCGGTTTTTGGTGACCACTGTTCACCAATTTCCGATACGACGATCCTCTCATCAACTGGGGCTGGCTCACACCACTTAGACCATGTCATGACCCAGCTGCCATACGCTTTGATTTCTGCTGCGATTGCATCTGTTGGATTCCTGATCCTTGGTTTCACTGGCAGCACTTTAGGAGCACTTGCGGTTGTGGCAATCTTGCTCGTTGCATTTGCTTTCATTTTTGGAAGCAAAACAACGCAGGAAGAAGTGTTAAAAGAAAATCTTGCAGAATAATGTTAAGGCTGTCTGAGTTTCAGACAGCTTTTTTCATATTTTTAAAAAAGTGGGAATAGAATCCTAATTAATAGGGTGTATTGGTATAGTTGGGAAAATTTTTTAGCAATAATTTTATTATGACTAAAATAATATTTTGACAAGCAATTAAAAACTAGCTATACTATTCCTAGACTAAATAATCTGAAAATATAAAACTTTCTAATTATCAACATTTTCCAGGTGATTAGAAGGCGAGGGGGATTAAAAATGGAAAATCGTCCACAATGGGGCACAAGGGCAGGATTCATTCTTGCCGCGGTAGGATCGGCAGTAGGGTTGGGAAATATTTGGCGCTTCCCGGGTGTAGCGTATGAGAATGGCGGAGGAGCATTTTTCTTCCCTTACTTATTCGCACTCTTAACAGCAGGTATTCCAATTTTGATTTTGGAATTCACAATCGGTCATAAGTACCGCGGGTCAGCACCATTAAGTTACTTTAGAATGCGTAAAGGCGCTGAGTGGATTGGCTGGTGGCAGCTTGCCGTTTCCTTTGTCATTTCGACGTATTATGCAGTAATCATCGCATGGGCAATGTCATACGCTTATTTCTCACTAAGCAAGCAGTGGGGAGACGATCCGCTATCATTCCTGGTTGGTGATTATCTAAAAGTAGTTGACGCTGGGCAGGTTGGAAGTATCGTACCTGGTGTATTCCTTCCTTTGGTCATTGTATGGGTCATCACTCTTGGTATTTTGTTCAAGGGAGTCAAGAAAGGTATTGAAGTTGCGAACAAGATTTTTATTCCGGCACTTGTTATTTTATTCTTTGTGATTGTCGTTCGCGCACTGACTCTTGATGGAGCTATTGATGGCATCAATGCATTCTTTAAGCCAGACTGGAGCCAAATCCTGAATGGTAAAGTATGGGTTGCGGCTTATGGACAGATTTTCTTCAGTTTATCCATTGCTTTTGCAATCATGATCACTTACTCAAGTTATCTTCCTAAGAAATCTGATATTACAAACAACGCATTCATTACAGCATTCGCTAACTCTTCTTTTGAGTTGCTGGCTGGTATCGGGGTATTCGCAGCATTGGGCTTCATGGCAATGCAGCAAGGTGCTCCAATTGACGAAGTAGTAAGCAAAGGTGTAATCCTTGCATTCGCGGTATTCCCGCAAATCATTAATGAATTGCCTGCCTTCAGCGCGGCCTTCGGAGTACTATTCTTCGTCAGCTTGACTCTGGCGGGACTATCTTCATTGATTTCAATTGTTGAGACTTATGTTGCGGGTGTCCAGGACAAATTTAATGTTTCCCGTACAAAAGCTGTAGCAATCGGGGGCGGTCTATCTGCTTTGATTTCGATCCTGTTTGCAACTCAGGGCGGCTTGAACTTCCTTGATTCAGCTGATGCATTCATTAATAACTACGGTGTTGCTCTTGCGGGTCTGGTAGAAGTAGTCTTCATTGTATGGGTAGCAAAGGAACTGAACACCCTGCAAAGCCATGCTGATGCAATCTCAGATATTCGCCTTGGAAGCTGGTGGGTGATTTCCTTGAAATATATCACTCCAATCGTTTTGGGTATCATGATGGTTATGAATATCATGACAGATATTAAAACAAGCTACGGCGGCTACCCGGTAATGTTTAACGTTTACTCTGGATGGCTAGTGGCAATCGGTGCGATTGTTCTTGGATTTGTTTTTGCAAAAGCAAAGAAATGGGATAAAGCGCTATACGAAATTCCAGAAGATAAGGGGGTTTCAAAATAATGGATCTTAGTGCATTAGTAATGATGGTTGTAGGTATGGTAATTATCTGGGGAGGACTTGCTGCGAGTGTCATTCACGCGGTAAGGAAAGCCCGTTCATAAAATGGGAAGGCCAACCGGAATGGTTGGCCTTTTTGAATGCTTATTTTTTCTTGAGCCTTGCCCTTTCCTGCCGTGCCCATAATTTCAAATGTGGATATGGATCAAAGGACCATTCTGTATAGCCATTGTCTTTGTACATGCCGTAATGCAGGTGGGGAGGGAATTTACCGCTTGTTCCTGGAGGGCCATAACCCGAGCTGCCGACACCGCCGATCACAGTTCCTGGCTCGACAATCTGACCTACTTTAAGGTTCTTCGCAAAGCCGCTCAAGTGGGCGAAGTAGTGATAAGTATTATTGATATCGCGGATTCCGACCCGCCATCCGCCATATTTGTTCCAGCCTTTCATTTCAACGATTCCGTATCCTGTCGCACGTACCGGCACTCCATAGCCAGCAAAAATATCTGTGCCTTCATGAATCCTTCTGCCGCCCCATCCCCGGGCGTCGCCCCATGTGTTGTTATAACTGTGGTTGCTCCTTAGTGGCATAGGAAAGACATGAGTATCAAGGTCTAAACGCCCAAAGTGTTTGTAAATCATCGCTTTGCCAATGATGATACCAACCGTTTTGTCACGCTTATAATAGTTCCATAGCCCAATTTTCAAGTTCTCATGATCGGTTCCATATGAAAGTAAGTATTGGGCAAAAGCCTGAAGTACATCTTCATCATCCTTTAAACTTGCTTTGCCATCACCATTCCCATCGAATCCAATTCCATTGAAAAATTGAATGGAAACGGGATTGTCATCCTCAAGATCAGGGTTCAAAAGTCCTGCCCATTCTTCCGGCTTGAAATAAACCCCGGCAACTCCTTCAGCCTTGGGCAAATCTTTTCTTGCCTGGCGGACATTCCGCTCATATTGGTCCACCGCGGCAATATAGTACCAGGGAATCTGGGTAACAGCTTCTACTTTGGTATAGAGTTCCATCCTTTTTTTATAAACATCTTCTTGACCCTGCTCAGCTGCAGTTGCTTTATCCATGAACAGGACTGGGGATAGTAAAAAAAGAACGATAACTGCTTTAAGGAATTTCACCGTAATCCTCCCTTCATGATCTAGCTCCTTTAATTTCCAGCGTCAACGCTTCATTTTGGAAAAAGTGAGCGCCTCCGCTTTTCTTGTTATAGTTTGCGATGATGAGGATTTTTCATAAATATCAAATAATGGTAATCGCAAGGTTATCGTACTTGTCGATAGTTTTTCAATGTGTTAAAGTGACATCAGAAGCTGTATGCCGGCCTTGATTTTTACATGGTGTTCTTGATGTAATGCAGCAGGAATGGAGTGAAAATAATGAGCAAAAAAGAGATACAGAGAAAGCCTGATTGGCTGAAAATAAAGTTAAATACGAATGAAAACTATACAGGCTTAAAAAAGATGATGCGCGAGAAAAATCTACATACTGTTTGTGAAGAAGCAAAATGCCCGAACATCCACGAATGCTGGGCAGTAAGAAGGACCGCGACCTTCATGATCCTTGGGGATGTATGTACTCGTGCATGCCGTTTTTGTGCTGTAAAAACGGGTCTTCCAACTGAGCTTGACTGGCAGGAGCCAGAAAGAGTGGCGGATTCTGTTACACTTATGAACTTAAAGCATGTTGTTGTAACTGCCGTTGCTCGCGATGACCTGAAGGATGGGGGAGCAGCTGTTTATGCTGAGACGGTAAGAGCGATCCGCAGAAAAAATCCCTTCACATCAATCGAAGTGTTGCCATCTGATATGGGTGGTGTGCTTGAAAACCTTCAGACATTGATGGATGCTCGTCCGGATATCCTGAACCACAACATTGAAACCGTTAAACGCTTGACGCCAAGAATCCGTGCACGTGCAACTTATGAGCGTTCACTTGAGTTCCTCCGCCGTTCAAAAGAAATGCAGCCAGATATCCCGACGAAATCCAGTATCATGGTAGGATTAGGTGAAACGAAAGAAGAATTGATTGAAGCAATGGATGACTTGAGAGCGAATAACGTGGATATTCTGACACTTGGCCAATACTTGCAGCCTTCCAAGAAGCATCTTGAGGTTCAAAAATACTATCATCCAGATGAGTTTGCAGAGCTAAGGGAAATCGCGATTGCAAAAGGCTTCAGCCATTGCGAGGCAGGCCCTCTTGTTCGTTCATCCTATCATGCGGATGAGCAGGTTAATTCAGCTGCAAAACATAGACAGCAGCTTGCAGAGCAGGAAGCTCAACAGGCATAATTTAGAATCTATGTAAAAAAGGCTATCGTTTTTAAAAAATTTAAAGAAGAGTTCAGCATGCACCATGCTGAACTCTTTTCATTATTTCCCTTGTTGCATCTGTCTTGAGATATCATCTTTGTCCGTTTCTTCGTTCAATTCGCCCTTGGCTTCTCCGTTCGCATTTTCACCAGAGCTCATGTCACGGCCTTGAGGAGACTTAAGCATTTGTTTGACGACGCCATCGACCAAATCGTCCACGTCGCGGCTATCTGTATCGAGAGAGGCAAAGTTTTCGACCTCATTGCGCAGGCTCGTGTCGTCTGAAACGTAAACATGGTACCAGCGCGGAACTACTGACATCGCCATTCGTTTCACCTGGTCCGCAGTCTGGTCGCGATTTTCAGAGTCTGTTTCGTATACAATCAGGACTTCCTCGTCCGTTACAAGTGTCGACACATCATCTACATTCTGTGCCATTAAACTAAACCTGCCGATCATATCCGCAATTTGTTCGCGGTCGATTGCCGTGTAGGCATTTTCCATATTGTCGGCGCCCATTACTCCTGTTTTCTGATGGCGCACATAACCAAAATCTTCGCTCTTATCATTGAACCCTTTTCGTCCATCTTCATTGTATAAATCCGGACGCTGGTCATTGGCATTCAATGTATTCCCGCTTTGCTGGTATACTCCAGTCCTGCCTTCACGATCGCCAGGTGAGGCATTATCATCTCCTGCTCCACAGCCAGTCAAAGCTACAGTACCACATATGCCAAGAGCCATTATTGCTTTTTTCAATTAAAACACCCCCTAATCATTAGAATGGCTCTGAAATTATTTTTTTTGCTTAGTAATTGATGGGGAATAAGTTATAATTAAGAAAAGAGCAAGGTTTCAAGCTTGCCATTGGACAGAGAACTATACAGATCGTTACGGAAAAAGAGGTGGACCTACCGATGATATGCATCAATAATCTATGTTATGAAATAGTGGACGAAAGCAGGGATGGCTTTAATGAAGAAGCCTTTCGCGGCAGATACAGTGAAATTTTAACGAAATATGACTATATTGTTGGCGACTGGGGATATGGACAACTCCGGTTAAGAGGTTTTTTTGATGATCAAAACCAGAAGTCAACTTTCGATACGAAAATCAGTACCGTCAGCGAGTACTTATATGAGTATTGCAATTTTGGCTGCGCTTATTTTGTAGCCAAGAAGGTCGCGAAACAAGGCCAGGATAAATAAAGAAGGAATGAAGAAATGCTCCAATCATGATGATTGGAGCATTTCTTGTCTCTTATAAATCGCTATACGGCGGCTGTTCACTTTCATTCGGGTCATCATGGGTTGGGTGGGCGCCCGCTTCTTTCCGCGGTGTTCCTTGATGAAGAGACTTGAACTCATAGTTGAAGTTACTGTAGGACCGCTGTCCCTCACGCCAGGGAGTGCTTTTTCCTTCTACAGGTTCATCTTTCCGGAACGGTGATCCATATGGCCCCTCGGGATAGTCTTCAGCCGTTACATAGTTGCGCTGCTTTTCTACATTTGAGAAATCAGAGTACTTTTCACTGTCTTCCTTGCTCATGAACTCACCTTCTTTTGCTTGTTGTCCTCTTAGTATTTCATTGATAAGACAAATCAAACAAACAGTTCATTCCAAATCTAAAGGATTGGCCGCAGGAATGAGCGGAGTTCTTCTGCATCTTCTTCAGATAGATTGTAAGCGAATTCGAGATAACCTTCTTCATCCAGGTCATCCTGGCCGAGTATGGCGAATCGGCTTCCCTGGATATCCATCACGATACTTTTTCCGTAGTATCGCCCAGTCTGCATAATAGCTAGATCAAAGCGCTGGTTTTCGCCTACAAAGCTTACATAACGCGTTTTTGTTGCTTCAGTATCATCATATAAAAAAAATTGTTCAGTCATCGTGATCCTCCTAAGTATGTATTTCCTTCTAAACCATCACTAAGTGCGGCTTGTGTTCAAGATGATGGTGTGCTGTGATGTAACGGACTGTCTTGGTTTTTGAACGCATGACAATGGAGTGGGTTTCAACAAGGTCTCCGCCAAGGAAGCGTACCCCGTCGAGCAATTCACCGCTAGAAACACCTGTCGCGGCAAAAATCGCATCGTCTCCGGAAACAAGGTCATCAAGCATTAGTAATTGTCTTGGATCCCTCAAGCCCATGGCAATGCAGCGCTCTTCTTCCTCTATCGTCTGCGGTACGAGCCTCGCCTGCATATCTCCGCCTAGTGCCTTGATGGCAGCAGCAGAAATGACTCCCTCCGGCGCACCGCCTGTTCCAACGAATAGATCGACACCTGTATGCGGCAGGGCAGTCGCAATCGAAGCACCTACGTCGCCATCGCCAAACAGCTTTACTCTGGCACCTTTTTTTCTTACACGCTCAATAAGGTCATCATGACGGTCACGTTCCTGGATGATGACAGTTAAATCCTGAATTCGTTTATTGTTGGCTTCTGCTACGATTTCAATCGTCTTCTCAATTGGGTCATTAAGACTGACTTTACCAGCGGCGCTTTTACCGACAGCGATTTTCTGCATGTACATATCAGGTGCATGGAGGAGGGTTCCTTTATCCGCGACCGCAATAACGGCCATTGCATTATTATGCCCCTTGGCGACGATATTCGTCCCTTCCAGCGGGTCCACCGCGATATCCACTTTTGGCCCCATCCTTGTGCCCAGCCTTTCTCCTATATAAAGCATTGGAGCCTCATCCAATTCCCCTTCACCGATTACGACGATTCCATCCATGTTGACTGAATCGAACATTCTGCGCATTGCCGTTGTGGCTGCATCATCCGCTTCATTTTTCTTGCCGCGGCCCATCCACTGAGCAGATGCCAGCGCGGCAGCCTCCGTAACCCTTACGATTTCAAGTGCCAGTTCGCGTTCCAATGTTTCTCCTCCATTTTCGACAGCATTCTCACTCAACATCAATCTTACCAGAAAAACAATAATTTCTGAATTTTTCAGGGGATTTTTTGTGCTTTGAAAAAACCCGTTGTAAGACTGAAAGAGACCCGAACGCCTAATTCAGATAGGTTTGGAGGAATTCGGGGAAAAGCTATCAGGAGTAGCCTCGTGTTCGGACATCATTGGTCGTGAAAGATAGAAAGCTGTCAAAAAAAGCCCGGAATCGTGACAGGTTTGAGGGGAAACCAGGAAAAGCTGTCAAGAAAACCTCGGAATTGTGACAGGTTTGAAGGAGAAGCAGGAAAAGCTGTCAAGAAAAGTCCGGAATTGTGACAGCTTTGAAGAAGAAGGAGGAAAAGCTGTCAAGAAAAACCCGAAATCGTGACAGGTTTGAAGGGAAAGCAGGAAAAGCTGTCAAGAAAACCTCGGAATTGTGACAGGTTTGAAGAGAGAACAGGAAAAGCTGTCAAGAAAAAGCCGGAATCGTGACAGGTTTGAGGGGGAACGAGAAAAGCTGTCAAAAACAACCTGGAGTCACGTTAGCTTTTAACACAAAAAGTCAAAATCCAACCAAAAGGCAGTCCAATGCGACCTTATCCACATTTTCACTATAAAAAGAAGTAAAAATATTTCGAAATAACTATCTAGGAAAAAAGGTCTATTTTAGCTAAATATGGTACAATTAAGAAAAAGTTCTAGTCATCTTCTGAGAGGATTGAAACCTATGGCCCGCCGTGTTACTAGCATTTTAGACAACCTGCTTGGTTGGGGAAAAATAATGTTGCCACATTCTACGATATGTTATTACCCTCCACAGTTCATTTTGCGGAACCCAGTCGTTTCTGGGGTAAAGAAAGCTTTTAACAGCGGCTTTGAAGTTGCTGTCATTGCATACACAATCAAGAACCACCAGGAGCTTGCGTCGCAGCTTGGTGAGGAGAGCTGGAAGTTTCATAAGGCTTTGAAACGGCATTTCAAAAATGTTATTGAAAAAGAAATCGACAAAGAGGACATGATTGTCCTGCATGATTACTATAGCGACAGCCTGAGCCTGTTCATGCGGATTGACCATAACAGGTACTGTATCTCTGAAATTGATGTGAAAATGAAGAAAATCCTCAGGGAAGCGGAGAGCAGGATTTTTCAAGAGTATCCTACTGTCCAGCCTATCTTTGATACCGGGTTTATTTTTATCGATAAATCGGTGGATTCCGTTCACGGAGCGGTCTTAAAGGCGCATCAGCAAGCGTTTGCGATGGCTGAAAAACGAATCCAAACCGAATTTAATGAAATGGTTTATGAAATGAAAAGAATAATCGCACAGCAAAATATCAAACTTTTAGCGCAGCCAATCATAGACGTCGCGACTAAGGAAATCCGCGCGTGGGAGATGCTGACAAGAGGGCCGGAGGGAACTGCACTTGAGAGTCCATTGCAGCTTTTCTCTGTTGCGCGGCAGACGAATACGCTCTATGACCTGGAAATGATCGTGTTGAGAAAAACACTTGACCAAATCACTTCGACTGGCTGTCTGGATGATATCTTTATCAATTTCACTCCGATTACCCTTGGGAATTCCCGATTCGTCCGGGACTTGAAAAACATGATGCAATCATATGACACTATCCAGCCCAACCAGATCACCTTTGAAATTACGGAGAGGGACTCGATTGAGGGAATCGAGAATTTTATCTATAATATAAAGGTGTTAAGAGGAATGGGAATCAAAATAGCGGTTGATGATACTGGAGCAGGTTATGCCAGCTTGAATACGATCAGTGAAATCATGCCGGATGTCATCAAGATCGACCGTTCCGTCATCGAAAATATTGATAAGAACTCTGTGAAGGAGTCAATGCTGAAAGGACTGCTGCTTGTTGCGAGGGAAGCGGGGTCCACCGTCATTGCGGAAGGAATCGAAAATGAGCATGAAGCATCGGTTCTTTCACGGAACAAGGTTGAACTGGCACAAGGTTATTTTTATGCCCGTCCTGGATTACTGAAAACCGTCTAGCATCTTATGAGGTGATAATGAATGTACTTTGTCGACAGAGATCAAATCGAAGAAACATTGCAGTTTTTAGAGAGACAAATCGACTTTTTTGAAAGCAATGGGCCATGGGAAACGCCAATGGAAAAATCCGCACTCGAGCGTGCGGCGCATACGATGGTAGAGGCCGTGCTTGATGTGGGCAACGCGATGATCGATGGCTTCATCATGCGTGATCCTGGAAGCTATGAAGACATCATTGATATTCTGGATGATGAAAAAGTTGTGACTCAGGATATGAGCGCAGGGTTGAAAAAAATCGTCCTGTTCAGAAAGATGCTTGTCCAGCAGTATACTGCCGTGGACCATGCCAGCCTGATTGAAACCTTCAAGTCCGAGCTTCCTCATCTCAAGCTTTTTTCGGTAAAAGTGAGAGAGTACTTAACGAATGAATTAGGGCCCGTATCCGCTTTTAAAAAGTAAACCATGCCAGAGGAGACCGTTAAACTGCGGTCTCTTTTCTTGTCTAGGAAATAATAAAATAATTTCGTTGTGAATCTGCTTTCGGGGCTGAACGAGGCGCTAGGGTTTTCAAATTGTGAGCTTTGTCCTTTGCACTCACTGCCTGGCTTATATAAAATGGGAGTATTCGTTTTTGAACGACATGGGAACGATATAGTTAGGAGTGATCAATATGAAAAAATATAAAGGATATTTAATTGATTTGGATGGGACGATGTACCGGGGATCCGAACGGATCGAGGCGGCTTCTGATTTTATAAAAAGGCTGATTGAAGCGGAAATCCCATATTTATTTGTTACGAATAATTCATCGCGCACACCTGCACAGGTCGCGGAAAAGCTCCGCGGCTTTGATATTCCAACGACTGAGGAGCAGGTTTTTACAACAAGCCAGGCAACAGCCAACTATATTTATGAGCAAAAAAAAGATGCGACAGTTTATGTGATTGGCGAAGAGGGAATCCAGACAGCGATCCAGGAAAAAGGACTGAAATTTGCCGGAGAAGACGCTGATTTCGTTGTTTCAGGAATCGATCGCGGCATTACATATGAAAAGCTGGCTGTCGGCTGCCTTGCGGTAAGGAATGGAGCGACCTTCATATCGACAAATGGGGATATCGCAATCCCGACTGAACGGGGCCTGCTGCCGGGCAACGGTTCGTTGACATCCGTGATTGCTGTATCTACACAAACAGATCCAATTTTTATCGGGAAGCCGGAATCTGTGATCATGGAACAGGCTTTAAAGGTACTTGGGACAGAAAAAGAGGAAACCCTTATGGTCGGGGATTATTACGATACCGACATCCTTGCAGGCATGCGAGCAGGGATGGACACACTTCTCGTCCACACTGGTGTAACTACCAGGGAATTGCTGAAGGATTATGAAGAAATGCCAACCTATACAGTGGACTCGCTGGACGATTGGGAAGTTTAAGTAGATAAGCTAAAAAGGGACTTGAGCCGTAGAAGGCATCAAGTCCTTTTTTGTCTAGTCAAGCGCTTGTAGGGGCTGAACGAGGCGCTTTCGATTTTCTTATGTCCAGCTGCGGCTCCTAACTCCTCGAGACGCTTCGGGCCTGCCAATGAAGTCAAAGAACGACTTCAATGTCAGGCCCTCCAGAGCTTGTCGGAGTTGAGCAGTCGCCTCCGCTTTTCGAATTGTCTAGCTGCGGCTCCTAACTCCTCGAGACGCTTCGGTCCTGCCAATGAAGTCAAAGAACGACTTCACTGTCAGGCCCTCCAGCGCTTGTCGGAGTTGAGCAGTCGCCTCCGCTTTTCGAATTGTCTAGCTGCGGCTCCTAACTCCTCGAGACGCTTCGGTCCTGCCAATGAAGTCAAAGAACGACTTCACTGTCAGGTCCTCCAGCGCTTGTCGGAGTTGACGAGGCGCTTTCGCTTTTTGTTCTTGGTCAGGCAATATACCTTGGGAACAGAATGTTGTTTTCTAGATGTACATGCATGAACGTATGGGATTCCA
>NZ_JBIQOE010000198.1:0-9619 GCF_047739415.1 Mesobacillus sp.
GGAAGCCGAAAAAAGTGTCCGATAGTAGCCTTTAATTTAGGAGTCCTTTTATCTTCGACACTACATCCTTCGGGCTGAATGGCTTCAAAATGTATTCGCTGGCCCCTAATTCCTCTCCTCGTTTAAGGTCATGGGCTTCCCCTTTAGCAGAAAGCATGATCACGGGCGTGGCTTTAGTTTTTCTGATTTCCTCTAATACTGAAAAACCATTTCTTCCTGGCATTAAAATGTCCAGGATGATTAAATCAAAGGAATCCTGTAACGCTTTCTCCAAAGCATCATCCCCATTGTCTGCGACTTCCACAACAAAGGCTTCTCTTTCTAAGTACATCTTTAATAAATGGCTAATTCTTTGCTCGTCCTCAGCAACTAGCACTCTCTTTCCCATGTTTTCCCCCTGAAATATCTTTGTTTATTGTAAGTATACACTATTGCAGGGTTGTTTTCTTCAATGGTGAGGGAAATTAATCCCGATAAAAAAATTGATTTTGTAAAACGAAGGTGATATTATGTGACCTATAATGATTTAATCCATACTATACTTATAGGAATTATAATAATTAAATCGGAGTGAATGAAAATGGGTCGAGAATTTATTCCCTTATTTGATGATTGGGCCGAATTTTACGAGGACACAGTGTCTGGGCTTGATATTGAATACAAAGAGGTGTTTGAAAATTATGATAAAATATTAGAAACAGTTGCCATAAAGTCTAACAATACAGTTTTGGAGTTTGGATTAGGTACAGGGAATCTTACCGAAAAGCTGATTTCATTAGGAAGAGTTGTATATGGAGTAGAGCCTTCCAAAGTGATGAGAGAAAAAACAAAAACACGTTTCAAGGATTTGCATTTATACGATGGGGATTTCCTAAACTTCCCGGAGCTTCCTGGAAAAGTAGATTCGATCGTAAGCACGTATGCATTCCATCATTTAACAGATGAAGAAAAGGATACAGCCCTCAAGTTGTACAGCACACTCTTGGGTGAACAAGGAAAGATTGTGTTTGCTGATACTGCTTTTGTAAATGAAGAACACCGGGAAGAACGGCATCGAATCGTAAATGAGCAGGGATATGAAAATCTGCTTGCTGATTTAAAAAGAGAATACTATACAACTCTCGAGGTTTTGGAGAGGCTTTTCGAGAAGAACGGATTTCAGGTTTCTTTTGAAAAAATGAACTCCTATGTTTGGCTGATGGAAGCTGTTAAAGTAAGCAAAAATTAATATGGTATTGGAGAGTTGCAGCAATGAGAGTTGGTATAATCGGAGCAATGGATGAAGAGGTTGATTTACTGCGCAGCAAGCTAGAGGATCGGGAAGATACGATTCTAGCAGGAAGCGAATTTTATCAAGGCAAGATTGATAGTTTAGAAGTTGTGCTCCTTAAATCTGGCATCGGAAAAGTGAACGCGGCATTGGGAACGGCTTTGCTAATTGAGAAATTCCAGCCTGATGTCATCATCAATACTGGATCTGCAGGCGGCTTCCACAAGGACCTCAATGTAGGTGATGTGGTCATTTCCACTGAAGTGAGACACCATGACGTTGATGTTACGATCTTTGGCTATGAATATGGCCAGGTTCCGAGAATGCCAGCTTATTTTGCCCCGGATGACAAGCTTGTGGCTGTGGCAGCAAAGAGTGCTGAAAAAATTGATGGTATCCAGGTTGTAAAGGGATTGATCGCGTCAGGCGATTCCTTTATGAATGATCCAGAGAGGGTAGAATTCATCAGAACCAAGCTGCCCGATTTGTATGCTGCCGAAATGGAAGCAGCAGCAATCGCCCAGGTCGCATATCAATTTGAAAAACCATTTGTCATTATCAGGTCGCTCTCCGACATTGCCGGCAAGGAATCGAATATTTCATTTGACCAATTCTTGGAGACAGCAGCGAAAAATTCCGCAGAACTGATTTTACTAATGTTAGAGGAGTTGAAGAAGTAATGGTAAAGAAAATGAATGTTGAAAGCTTTAATTTAGATCACACGAAGGTGGCCGCACCATATATCCGTTTGGCAGGAACTACAAAGGGTGCCAATGGCGATGTTATTCATAAGTATGATATACGTTTTTGCCAGCCAAACAAGGAGCATATGGAAATGCCAGGTCTTCACTCACTAGAACATTTAATGGCAGAAAATATCCGTAATCATCATGCCAGTGTCGTAGATATTAGTCCGATGGGCTGTCAGACTGGTTTTTATCTATCCGTGATCAACCATGATGATTACGACAATATTCTTGAAGTATTAGAAAATACTTTGAAAGATGTGCTTGAAGCGGATGAGGTTCCTGCCTGCAATGAAATCCAGTGCGGCTGGGCAGCGAGCCACAGCCTTGAGGGAGCAAAAGAAATTGCAGCAAAAATGCTGGAAAAGAAAAATGAATGGCGCCAGGTATTTGCTGAATAAGGAGAGTTAAATGCAATGACGGTTTACCGCAGTATCCATGAATTAATAGGACATACACCAATGGTTGAACTTACCCAATTCCATTTGCCTGACGATGTCCGCTTATACGCAAAGCTGGAATACTTAAACCCAGGAGGCAGCATTAAAGACCGGCTGGGAGTAGAGTTGCTCGACGAGGCGTTCCGTACAGGCAAGTTGAAAAAAGGCGGCACTCTGATTGAGCCTACTGCCGGAAACACGGGGATCGGACTGGCGTTGGCAGCAATCAACAAAGGGATTAATGTTATCTTTGTTGTGCCGGAAAAGTTCAGCTTGGAAAAACAAACGTTGATGAGAGCACTTGGTGCGAATATCATCCATACACCTACTTCGGAAGGGATGGCTGGAGCAATCCGCAAAACGGAACAATTGCTTAAAGATATTCCTTATTCCTACTCACCAGCCCAATTTTCCAATCCGTCAAATCCTGAAACGTATTATAAAACACTGGGACCAGAGATTTGGCAAGACTTAGATGGCAAGATTGATATTTTCATAGCAGGAGCGGGAACTGGAGGAACATTCATGGGTACTGCAAAGTTTTTAAAAGAAAAAAACCCAAGGATTAAGACAGTCATTGTGGAACCGGAAGGATCGATTTTAAATGGAGGCGAGTCTGGTTCCCATAAAACAGAAGGAATCGGAATGGAATTCATTCCTTCCTACATGGATTCTGCTTTATTTAATGAGATCTATACCATTTCCGATAAAGATGCATTTGACCGGGTGAAGGAACTCGCGGCTAGAGAGGGAATACTTGCTGCAAGCTCATCTGGCGCAGCTCTTCACGCAGCTTT
Source organism: Mesobacillus sp. (assembly GCF_047739415.1). GTDB lineage: Bacteria > Bacillota > Bacilli > Bacillales > Cytobacillaceae > Mesobacillus. Next base: position 3,254 of record NZ_JBIQOE010000198.1, read on the forward strand.
ACAAGAAGCACGAAAAGCCCCTCCTGGCACAAACATCGTTACCGTCTTTCCAGACGGGAGTGACCGTTACCTAAGCAAAAAAATCTACGAGGAGGGAATTTAAATGAAACGCAAAACAAAAATGATTCACGGAGGTATTCCGGGAGATAAAACTACCGGGGCTGTTTCGTTTCCAATTTATCAGGTAAGCACATACAAGCAAGATGATGTTGGAGTCCATAAAGGTTATGAATACTCACGGACAGGCAATCCAACCAGATTTGCTTTAGAAGAATTGATCAAGGATCTGGAGGAAGGGAAAAGAGGATTTGCCTTTGGTTCGGGTATGGCGGCAATTACTGCTGTCATGATGTTATTTAACTCGGGTGACCACATCATCCTGACTGATGATGTTTATGGCGGGACATACAGGGTTATGAACAAGGTCCTTAACCGTATTGGCATTGAATCAACATTTGTGGATACAACAGACCTTGACGCGGTAAAAGCGGCGATTCAGCCGAATACCAGAGCTCTATATATCGAGACACCAACAAATCCACTTTTAAAAGTAACGGACATTAAGGCATGTGCAGAACTGGCAAAAGAAAATGACTTGCTGACAATCGTGGACAATACCTTCAGCACACCATACTGGCAGACACCGTTGACTCTGGGTGCTGATATGGTGCTTCATTCTGCAACTAAATATCTTGGCGGACATAGCGATGTAGTGGCTGGATTGGTTGTCGTGAACGATGAACAGCTGGCTGATGATCTTCATTTTGTCCAAAACTCTACCGGAGGGATTTTAGGACCTCAGGATTCCTGGTTATTAGTGAGGGGAATCAAAACTTTGGGCCTTCGAATGGAAGCGCACGAGGCGAACACGAAAAAAATCGTAGAGTATCTCTCAGAACACAAGGCTGTAGAAAAAATCTATTATCCTGGTCTGGAAACACATCCTCAGCATGAAATTGCAAAGGAACAGGCAGGAGGGTTTGGAGGTATGGTCAGCTTTGATGTAGGAAGTGCTGAAAAAGCAGCCGAGATGTTAAGCAAGGTAAAATATTTCACACTTGCTGAAAGTCTTGGGGCAGTAGAAAGCTTAATCTCAGTTCCGGCAAAAATGACCCATGCATCCATACCTGCTGAGCGCAGAGCGGAACTAGGAATTACAGACGGGTTAATCAGAATTTCAGTCGGAATTGAAGATGTAGAGGACTTGATTGAGGATTTGGAACAGGCTTTACAATAGAAGACACTTGAGTCGATTGGCGCCTAAAATGCGGGATTTGTGAAAAACAGGTCACCAATAGAGCCGATTGGCGCCCTAAAACCAAGATTCTGGTTAAAAAAGGTACCCAGTAGAATAATAGAATGAAAATAGGCACCGGATCCAACCGGTGCCTTAATTTTATGCCGAAGAATGTTATCTAAACTTTATGAAGCCTTCTGTTCAGCAAACGAAGCTTGCTGGGCTGCTTGATTACTTTTAAATACATTGAACACCAGATTCAAGACAATGGCAGTTAAGCTTCCGGCAACGATGCCGTTATCTGTCAGGATTCGGATGCTGGAAGGCATTTGCGCGAATAATTCCGGTACGGCTGTCACACCGAGTCCCATTCCGACAGAGCATGCAATGATTAATAGATTCTCCTGTGATGCAAAGTCTACCTTGCTGAGCATCTTAATTCCATAAGCTACGACCATGCCGAACATGGCAACCATTGCGCCTCCAAGAACTGGAGTTGGAATAATGGTAGTTAATGCGCCGATTTTCGGCACAAGTCCAAGCAAGACAAGGAAGGCACCTGCTGTGTATATGACATTCTTCGTCTTCACTCCGGACAGTTGAAGAAGTCCTACGTTTTGTGAGTAGGTGGTATATGGAAATGCATTAAAGATTGCACCAAGGATAATCGCAAGTCCTTCGGCTCGGTATCCATTTTCCAGATCATTTTCTTCGAGCTTTTCTTCACAAATATCTCCAAGAGCAAAGTATACTCCGGTTGATTCCACAAGACTGACCATCGCTACGAGTATCATCGTCAGGATGGCTGATACTTCAAATGTTGGCAGGCCGAAATAAAATGGAGCTGGCATATGCAGCCATGATGCTTCCGCAACAGCCGTGAAATTCACCATTCCCATAAAATATGCAACGACCGTCCCTGCACCAAGTCCCAACAATATGGCTATGGCACGAACAAATCCTTTAAAGAAACGAAACAACACGATAATAAATAGCAGAGTACCAAATGCAAGTCCGATATTTGTAAGCGAACCAAAGTCAGGGCTGCCCTGTCCACCCGCCATATTATTCATCGCAACCGGAATTAAAGTTATCCCGATTATTGTCACAACAGACCCAGTCACAACTGGAGGGAAAAACCTGACAAGCTTTCCAAAGTACTTTGAAATTGCGACGACAAATATACCTGAGACAAGGATGGAGCCGTAAATTGCCGATATACCGTATTGTCCGCCAATCGCGATCATCGGCCCTACGGCAGTAAAGGTACAGCCTAGTACCACCGGAAGGCCGATACCGAAGAATTTATTGCGCCATACCTGCAGGAGCGTAGCAATACCACACATGAAAATATCAATCGAAACTAAATAAGTTAACTGTTCTCCTGTTAAACCAAGGGCTCCTCCAACAATAAGCGGAACAATTACCGCTCCTGCGTACATTGCCAGTACATGCTGGATTCCTAATGAAGCAATTTTTAAAGAGTACTGTTTCATCGTGTCAATTCCACCTTTGTCTTAGTTGTATGTTCATAAAAACTGACTACGCAATCTTCAAGAGAGCTTATAATGGCCAATGATTCAACTCGAAAGCCTTTTTCCCTCAGAACGGATCCGCCATCTTGAAATCCTTTTTCGATCACAATCCCGATACCCGCAATGGAAGCTTTTGCCTTGGTGGCTATTTCTGCAAGCCCAAGAGCTGCTTGTCCGTTGGCGAGGAAATCGTCAATGATCAGCACCTTATCGTTTTCTGATAAGTACTGATTTGAAACGGATATTTCGCTAGTTTCTTCCTTGGTAAAAGAGTAGACAGAGGCTGTAATCAGATTATTTACGAGAGTTAAAGATTTTCTTTTCCTTGCAAAAACAACTGGTACATTTAGCTGCAGTCCAGCCATAACAGCGGGAGCGATACCGGATGATTCAATCGTCAGTATTTTGGTGATTCCACAATTCTCAAACCGGCCTGCAAACTCTTTCCCAATTTCAAGCATCAACTGCGGATCAATCTGGTGATTCAGGAATGAATCTACCTTTAGTACAGATGATGACAGGACGCTTCCTTCTTTTTTTATTTTTTCAATTAGCAGTTCCATAGTATTCCTCCTCTGTAATTGAGGGCTGTAAAATACAAAAAAGCCCAAAGCATTGCATTCACATCATAAAATGAGTGAAGCAATGGCCTTGGGCTAATAAAAAGCTGCGGGCAAATAGAGGTTAAATACGTCCCCTGCATTGCTCACTCATAGTCGGATCATTTACGGTAATCCGGTAGAAACTTGCAGGCCATATCCCCGCGATTATATGAGTGAATGATTAATTTATAGATTATTATATCACTATTTTATTTTCATTCAACCGATAAAAACAAAAAAACCGAACGATTTATTTATGTGCACAAAAAATCTTCGCCTTTTTATGTGTAGCCGTAAAATTTATAGTCTATCTCCAATAGAAAAAATCTTCCCCATTTTACAAATATTTGATAAACTATTTAAGCATTTGAGGGGTTTGGGGGATATACATATGAGCGTATTCAAGGATTTATTATGGTATTTCAAGTCGGAGAAAAAGGCCTATCTGACAGGGGTTTTCCTCCTGTTATTTGTGGCGTTTCTCCAGCTTGTCCCACCGAGGGTCATTGGAATAATCGTAGATGAGATTACCAATGGGACGCTTACGGCAGGGAAACTTGGAAAATGGATGTTTGTATTAGCCGCTACTGGACTGGCGATGTATTCGCTCAGGTATTACTGGCGGATCATGATTTTTGGTTCAGCGGTAAAACTGGCCCGATTATTAAGGAATCGGCTGTATGCCCATTTCACCAGTATGTCGCAGTCTTTTTACCAGAAAAGAAGGACAGGGGACTTGATGGCTCATGCGACGAATGACCTTTCGGCGATCCAGCAGACAGCAGGTGCCGGTGTCCTGACGTTTGTTGACTCTGTCTCAACCGGCGGCTTCGTTATCATTGCAATGGCAGCGACAATCAGCTGGAAGCTGACTTTAATTGCTTTGATTCCAATGCCGTTTATGGCTGTGCTGACTAGCTGGTACGGGACGATGCTTCATAAAAGGTTCCATAAGGCCCAGGAAGCTTTTTCTGATTTGAATGACAAGACACAGGAAAGCATCACGGGAATCAAAGTTATTAAAACTTTTGGCCAGGAAAAAGAAGATATTGAGGATTTTCGCAAACAGTCAGAAGATGTTGTGAAAAAGAACATTTCCGTCGCGAAGGTTGATGCTTTATTTGACCCAACGATTTCTATCATTGTTGGCATCTCATTCTTCTTGTCAATTGCTTTTGGGGCAAGGTATGTAATGAACGGTGAACTGACAATTGGACAGCTGGTATCTTTTACTTCGTATCTGGGCTTGTTGGTTTGGCCGATGCTTGCGTTCGGCTGGTTTTTCAATATTGTTGAACGTGGAAGGGCTTCCTATGATCGTGTTTCAGCTTTACTTGATGAGAAAATCGACATCCAGGACAAACCGGACGCCCTGGATATTGTTCCGAATGGCGACCTTAAATATGATATTGAGTCATTTACCTATCCTGGCGACCAGGAACCTTTATTAAAGGATATCAATTTTGGTTTAGGGAAAGGGCAGACGCTGGGAATTGTCGGAAAAACTGGAGCCGGTAAAACGACATTATTGAAGTTGCTCATCCGTGAATTCGACCTATCCGAAGGGAGCATTAATATTGGCGGCAGGAACATCCAGGACTATAAGATGGATCGATTGAGACAGGCGATTGGATACGTCCCACAGGATCATTTCCTTTTCTCAGCAACTGTCCAGGAGAACATTGCTTTCGCGGAACCTACTGTGGATAAGGAGGTCATCTATAATTCAGCTAGAGTGGCGAACATCCATGATGACATTCTTGAATTTACCGATGGCTATCAAACCGTTGTCGGAGAGCGTGGGGTTTCACTCTCAGGCGGTCAGAAGCAGAGGATCTCGATTGCCCGCGCATTGGTGATGAATCCGGAAATCCTGATCCTTGATGATTCGTTGTCAGCGGTCGACGCAAAGACCGAGGAACAGATTTTATCAGCATTGAAAGAAAATCGAAAAGATAAGACAACAATTATCACTGCACACCGTTTAAGCGCCATTCACCACGCTGATCTGATTGTTGTCCTTGAAGATGGACAAATTGCAGAGCGCGGAACCCACGATCAGCTGATGGAGCACGACGGCTGGTACAAGGATATGTATCTAAGGCAGCAGCTTGAAGAGCTTGTTGAGCAGGGAGGGTGACCAATGGAAAAAACGCCTGTACTAAACGCTAAAGAGCAGCGTTCCGTGCTGTTCCGGCTTCTTGCTTATGCAAAGCCACATTTAAAAATGATTTTTGTCGCATTCGGATTCCTGCTGCTCGCCACTGTTGGGGACGTACTCGGACCGATATTGGTGAAAATTTTTATCGATGATTACTTAAGAGAAGGCTACTTGCCTTTCAAGCCGCTGTTGATTCTCGGTGCTGCTTATATTGGCATCCAGATCCTCAATGTGCTCGTATCTTATTTTCAGCTTCTGAAGTTCCAGGAAATTGCACTGAAAATCATCCAGCAAATGAGGATCGATGTCTTTACAAAGGTGCAGCAGCTTGGATTGAAATATTTCGATAAAACGCCTGCCGGCTCACTTGTATCCAGAGTGACCAATGACACCGAGGCAATCAAAGATATGTTCGTCAGCGTCATAGCGACTTTTATCCAAAGCGGATTCTTGCTGTTCGGAATCTTTGTCGCAATGTTCATCCTGAATGTGAAACTGGCTTTGTTCACAATGCTGATTTTACCGTTCATTGTGTTCATCATGAGCTTGTACCGAAAGCTGAGTTCAAGGTTTTACCAGGATATGCGTGAACGCCTGAGCCAGCTGAATGCAAAGCTCAGCGAATCACTCCAGGGTATGTCGATCATTCAGATGTTCCGCCAGGAAGAAAGATTGAAAAGGGAGTTCGGTGAAATTAACGATAAGCATTTTGACGCGGGCATGAAGAACATCAAGGCAGATGGACTGTTGTTGCGTCCCGCTGTTGATCTTGTCTATACTCTAGCGTTAATCATCGTACTCAGCTTTTTTGGGATTACTTCTTTTGACAGT
>NZ_JBIQOE010000199.1:0-10130 GCF_047739415.1 Mesobacillus sp.
GGGCCGACCGGTGAAGTCGTTCTTTGACTTCATTGTGCGGACCGAAGCGTCTCGAGGGGCTAGGCGCTGGAGCTGGATTAAGAAAACTTCATGAAGTTATCCACAACTCAAAAATTTTATAGTTTCCTTAACTACAAGAAAAGCGCAAGCGCCTTGGTCAGCCCCGACAAGCGTTGGAGGGCCTGACAGTGAAGTCGTTCTTTGACTTCATTGGCAGGACCGAAACGTCTCGAGGGGCTAGGCGCTGGAGCTAGACAAATAAAAAATAAAAGAGGTTAATTAATGAGCCAAAGAAGTTTTGATGATTATAATTTAAGCGATGAAATTAAAAGAGCACTTAGTGTGCTGAAATATGAAAGTCCCACAGAGGTTCAGACAGAAGTAATTCCATTGGCGTTGCAGGATCAGGATCTTGTTGTTAAATCCCAGACAGGAAGCGGAAAGACGGCGTCATTCGGAATTCCGATTTGCGATATGGTTGATTGGGAGGAAAAGAATCCACAAGCGTTGATTCTCACTCCGACCAGGGAGCTGGCTGTACAGGTTCGTGAAGATATCACGAATATCGGTCGCTTCAAAAGGATCAAGGCTATGGCCGTTTATGGCAAGGAGCCTTTCTCGAAGCAGAAAGAGGAATTGAAGCAAAAAACTCATGTTGTCGTCGGTACACCTGGACGCGTCATTGATCATATTGAAAGAGGAACGCTGGTTTTGGACCAAATAAAATATCTAATCATCGATGAAGCTGATGAAATGCTTAACATGGGATTTATTGATGCTGTTGAATCCATTATAGAAGAACTTCCTCCAAATCGGATTACTATGGTGTTTTCTGCGACATTGCCCAAGGATGTTGAAAATCTCTGCCATAAATATATGAAGGATCCTGTTAACATCGAAATCGCTTCTACCGGTATTACGACAAATACGATTGACCATATGTTGATCGAAGTGAAAGAAGAGGACAAGATCTCCCTTCTAAAGGATATTACGGTTGTTGAAAACCCAGACAGCTGTATCATTTTTTGCAGGACGAAGGAAAATGTCGATACCGTGTTTGCCAAGCTTGAAGAAGCAAACTATTCTTGTGAAAGACTTCATGGCGGGCTGGAACAAGAAGACCGCTTTGCAGTGATGGATGGCTTCAAGATGGGGAATTTCCGTTATCTAGTGGCCACCGATGTCGCTGCAAGGGGGATTGACGTCGATAACGTTTCGCTAGTCATAAACTATGACGTTCCAATGGAAAAGGAGAGTTATGTGCACCGGACAGGCCGAACTGGGCGCGCCGGAAACAAAGGAAAAGCGATCACACTTGCTACACCTTATGAAGGAAAATTCATCAGGGCAATCGAACGCTACATTGGCTTTGAGATTCCTGTGACAGAAGCTCCGAGCAAGCAGGACGTTGCAAGAAACCAGGCTGCTTTCGACGAAAAAATCAGCGGCCGCCGTGTCGTGAAAAACAACAAAACAGCCCGCATCAACCAGGATATCATGAAACTTCATTTTAGCGGCGGCAAAAAGAAGAAGCTTCGCGCCGTCGACTTCGTGGGTACAATCGCGAAAATCCCTGGAGTATCAGCAAACGATATCGGCATCATCACGATCCACGATACAATGTCCTATGTCGATATCCTGAACGGAAAAGGCTCGCTTGTCATTCAGGCAATGGAGAATGCAACGATCAAGGGAAAGAAACTTAGAGTCAGCAAGGCGATCAAATAGAACAAAAAGCGCAAGCGCTGTAGCTGGATTAAGAATACTACATGTAGTAATCCACAACTAAATTTATATCTACACAAGAAGAAAGGACGATTATGACACGCATAATCGTCCTTAATTTTTTTATTTTATACATACAATGATCTCGCGTTCGAAGGTCCCTTTCCTCACGACACAACGATCAGCAATTTCAAAGCCGGCATTTCCGATGATAGAGTCGATTGGTTCAATCGTGACGATGACTACTTTATCAGCGAATTCGTATGTGTTTTGAAGCATCTCTAGCTGCTCTTCGGGTGTGATTACCGAGCACAGATTGTACGGCATATCAATGATCGCTACGTCATAGCTCCCAGTGACTTTGCGGATGTCCTTAAACGTTACGTCCGTTTCATAGCCAAAATGCGCGATGTTCTCCCTTGTTCCAGGCAGTATGAGCGGATTGATATCACTGGCAACGATGTCGATCCCCATCGACAATGCTTCGACCACTACTGTTCCAATTCCGCAGCATGGGTCGATCGCTTTAACTCCAGATGGATCAGGAACGGCAATATTGGCTACGGCTCTTGCGACACGGGTGCTTAATGAGGTTGAGTAGCTATGCGGTTTTTGCTGGTGGTTCAGCCAGACCGCTTCACTGCTGTGGTATTCACCAAATACCCAACGCTCGTTTACCTTCATGATCCCAAACAGCATATCTGGATTTACGAGCTCCGGCTCTCCGGGAATATGCAGACCCACTTCCCGTTCGAATCGGCGCCTTTCTTTAAAAGCTACCTTGGCAGGACCTGCCACTTTTACATACATCACTTTAAAAGTAGAGCCAGTCAATTCTATCTTCTTCACTTGCTCAATTAGGTCCTCAATTTGCTCACCTTCAAGGATGACATCCATTCGTCCCCTTATAAACGGACTGCGGCTTGGATCAATTTTCAAAGTGCTCTCCAGGACGCTGGATTCTGTATCCTCCCCAAAAAACGAGCGCATTTCCAGTGCGCACAACTCTTTTTCTTCATCTGGAAAAGCGTAATTATATATAAAAGACTTGGGCTCAAAGTTAGTGAATTCCAATCAGTTTCAAATCCTTCCGCTGTAAGAAAAGCGCAAGCGCCTTGCTCAGCCCCGACAAGCGTTGGAGGGCTGACAATTGAAGTCTTTCTTTGACTTCAATGGGCGGACCGAACTCGAAATGTATAGCCGACTGTCCAGAAACGCAGAAACTGGAGACTCCGACAAAGAAGCGCTTTTTGCTTCTGCCGGCGGAGTTGAAGTTTCGGAGTTTCTAGGAGGCGACACTAGACAAACGTCTCGAGGGGCTAGGCGCTGGAGCTAGACACTAATCTAAGTGTTAAAAATTTCTCATTCCATATCATATAACTTGCCTTGTGGAAATCGAAATAAAAATGACTTACCCCTTGGGCAAGTCAAGCGCTTGGTATGCGAGCTGATACTTTCCGCCCTCAGCTACTTCAGAATGATACAAAGCCTTAAGGGCAAAGTTCTTCTCCAATTCATGTTCTTTCATCAAACTGGATAAGCGCGTTTGCAGTTCTGGATGATCCTTAATCAATTGTTTCATTTGAGATTTTACAAACTTCATCAATTTATACCTTTACCCTTCGAAATCTAATAGTCCCGCTAAGTATAGCATGAACAAGTCTATAGTCGTTCATAACTTTTTCTTAATCAATCCGGTTCTACATGAACATGGACGTCATATATATCGTATTCTTCCATGAGCTTATCTTCGACCCTCGTCGAGATATCATGAGCGGTGCTGATGTCGAGGGTAGGTTTCACTGTGATGACGCAGTCAACGACAATATTGTTTCCGTAGCTGCGTGCCTTTAAATCCTTAATTCCTTTGACACCAGGAATATTACAGATGGTTTCGTTATATTCTTTAATTAGGTCTACATCAAAGCCGTCTGTCAGCTGGTGGGATGCTTCACGGAAGATGTCCCAGCCCGTTTTTAATATTAATGCGCCAACAATGAATGCGGTCACGGGGTCGAGCCAAGGCAAACCAAACTGGGAGCCAATGATGCCGACGGCTGTTCCGATACTCACCCATGCATCGGACAGGTTATCTTTAGCCGCGGCCATGACCGAATGGCTTTTTATTTTGAGTGCGAGGCTACGGTTATAGCGATACACGAAATACATAATCAATGCAGACAATATTCCTGTCCAGGCAGCAATAAGATCTGGTGCTTCTGCAGTTCCTTCTAAAAATGATGTGAAGGCGCTGGTTAACACCTGGAAACCGACAAGGATTATGATGAAAGATGCGACCATCGATGCGACCATTTCCGATTTCCAATGGCCATAAAGATGGTCTTCATCCGCAGGTTTTTGTGACAGCCTCAACCCGATCAGGACGGACAGCGAGGCAAGAATATCGGTCGTATTATTCAAACCATCAGCCTTCAATGCTTCGGAATCGCTGATATAACCTACAGAAAGTTTCAATACAGAAAGAAGTATATAAGCGAGGATGCTTATAATTGCACCGCGTTCACCTAGTTTTAAATTTGAATAACGTTGTTCATTCATGGGACTGGCCTCCATTCAACTGCTAGAACATTTTAACAATCAAGGAGCGAGTGAGTCTATAGCAACCTTTTTATCCTTGCCCATTTAATTGACAGAGAAGCAAAAAAGTTTCCTCAGGCAAAAAGAAAAGCGCAAGCGCCTTGGTCAGCCCCGACAAGCGCTGGAGGGCCGACCGGTAAAGTCGTTCTTTGACTTCATCGGGCGGACCGAAATCGAAATGTATAGCCGACTGTACAGAAACACAGAAACTGGAGACTCCGACAAAGAAGCGCTTTTTGCTTCTGCCGGCGGAGTTGAAGTTTCGGAGTTTCTAGGAGGCGACACTAGACATGCGACTCGAGCTGCTCAAAGCTAACGCTTATCGCAAGATACTCGAAGAAGCGTTCTCAGGGATGAAAACTGGCTAGGCGCTGAAGCTAGACACTAATCAAAGTGAAATGCCTTCTTAACAAGAAGAAATAGAAGTAATTACCAGAAACCTTTCAGTGGTTAAATTCGTACTAATAAATATCGGAAAATTACGCGATTAACGGCACGGCTACAAATCTATTTTCACTTGTGGTAAAATGTAAGCTTCAATAGAATCCTAGGAGGGATTGCATGGGGACAAAAAAGAAAATGTCCGTAAGTTTCGTTTTGATTGCCATTGTACTATTATGGCTTAAAACCTACACCGTTTATAAATTTAATTTTGATATAGATATTGAAAATAAAATGCAGGAATTCATTCTGTTCATCAATCCTTTAAGCTTCCTTATGTTTGTCCTGGGCCTCGGGATTTTCATGGCAGGAAGAAAGCAAAAAGTTTTCGTTGTTGTGACGAGCTTCATCACATCCTTTATTCTTTACGCAAATGTTGTTTACTATAAGGAATTCAGTGATTTCATCACAATTCCACTGTTGACACAGACAAGCAATATGGGCGATTTAAAGAGCAGCGTCGGGGAATTGATTGGCTGGACTGATATCATTTATTTTGCCGATGCCTTGTTTATTCTAGCCCTGGCTTTTGTAAAAACACCTAAAATTTCTTTTAAAAAGTACAAAAGCGTATATGCAACAGCGTTTTACTTCAGCGCGATCGGTCTTGCATTTTTCAATCTTGGGCTTTCTGAGTCCGAGCGTCCTGAATTGTTGACTCGTACGTTTGACAGGGAAATCCTTGTTAAGAATATCGGTACGTACAATCATCATATCTACGATGCGTACCTGCAAACCAAAACCTCTGCACAAAGAGCCTTGGCAGATGGAAACCAGCTGACTGAAATAGAGAACTATACTCGCGCTCAATATAAAGAACCATCTAAAGAAATGTTCGGTGCCGCAAAGGGCAAGAACCTTATTGTCATTTCAGTGGAATCCACACAGAATTTTGTCATCGGACAGAAGGTGAATGGACAGGAAATTACGCCATTCTTGAATGAGTTCATTAAAGACAGCTATTACTTTAATAACTTTTACCATCAGACTGCACAGGGTAAAACGTCTGATTCTGAATTCTTATTTGAAAACTCTTTATATCCGCTTGGACGCGGAGCGGTATTCTTCACCAACTCTGGAAATGAGTACATGTCACTTACTGAAAGGCTGAAGGAAAACTCTTATTATACTGCGAAGCTTCATGCGAATAACAAGAGCTTCTGGAATCGTGATGTAATGTACAATAACTTCGGCTATGACCGTTTCTACTCATTGCCGGATTATGAAGTGAACGAAGAAAATTCCGTTGGCTGGGGCATGAAGGACATGGATTTCTTCGACCAGTCAGTTGAACAATTAAAAGCAATGCCAAAGCCATTCTTCGCGAAATTCATTACGCTGACAAACCACTTCCCGTTTGAACTGGATGAAGAAGACAAATTTATCGATGAATTTGATTCAAACAGCGGCACATTGAACCGCTACTTCCCAACCGTCCGCTATACGGATGAAGCCTTGAAGCTTTTCATCGAAGATTTGAAGGCGGAAGGTCTTTACGAGGATTCAATCATCGTGATCTACGGTGACCACTATGGAATTTCCGAAAACCATAACAAAGCAATGGAGCAATACCTTGGCAAGGAAGTCACGCCGTTTGTGTCAACACAGTTGCAGCGTGTGCCAATGATTATCCACATCCCGGGTCACGAAGGCAAGACCATTTCGACTGTAACTGGTCAAATCGACCTGCGTCCTACATTGCTGAATCTCGCGGGGATTGATACAAAACAGGATATTCAGTTTGGATCAGACATGTTCTCTGAAGAGCAGGATAACTTTGTTGCTCTAAGAGACGGCAGCTTCATTACCGAAGATGTAGTCTATACAAAAGGTGTCTGCTACGACAAGGCCACAGGAGAACCGACAGACGGTGCAAGCTGTGAACCTTATGTCGAGCATGCCAAGAACGAACTGAGCTACTCAGACCAGATTATTTACGGCGACTTGCTTCGCTTTTATGGAAAAAATGAAGAATAAATAATTGAGAACCCCACTGATTTGAGTCAGTGGGGTTTTTGTGTGAATTTGATATTTTAAGATGGATAACTTCAGACAAGATTAGGATGGATGGCTTTGTATTGGGATGACTTCGGATAAAATCTAGAGAAAGCTTACGCGTTTTGTCCGAACCCGGTATCACTTCAGACAAATTCCAGGGAAGGTGGCTTTGTTTTGTCCGAACCCGGCATCACTTCACTCAATCCAGACAAACTCTCGCATTTTTACTAGCATATGTACGTAAAAAAACGCCCCATAAAGGAGCGTTCTCGAATTATACTTCCATAATAATCGGCAAGATCATTGGCCTTCTGCCAGTCTGGCTGTACAGGAACGGGTTGACTACGTCGATGACTGCCTTCTTGAGGCTCGACCAGTCCTTCGTGCCGCCCGCCAGTTCTGTAACAATTTTATCCTTAATCAGTTCTTCCACATTTTTCATTAAGTCGCCAGACTCCCTAACGTAAACGAATCCCCTTGTCACGACTGTCGGCTTGTTGACAAGCTGCTTCTTTTCGCGATCGATCATCATAGTGACGATCACAAGTCCGTCCTGGGACAGGACTCTTCTGTCTTTTAACACGATATGTCCAATATCGCCGATCCCGCTGCCATCGACATATACTGGCTGTGCTGGTACTTTCCCTGCAACCTGCCCGCCATCAGCAGATAGTTCCAGGACATCTCCATTATCTAAAATAAAGCAGTTTTCACGCGGGATTCCGCATTGCTCCGCCAACTTTACGTGCATGTCAAGCATGCGGTATTCACCGTGAATCGGAATGAAGAATTTTGGATTCAGCAGCTTGATCATCAGCTTCTGTTCTTCCTGCTTCCCATGACCGGAAGTATGAACTTCACTGATTTTATGATGAATGATTTCTGCACCAATACGGTGCAGCTTATCAATCACGCGATTCACGCTAATCGTGTTGCCCGGGATCGGCGAGGACGAAAATACAATTGTATCTCCTGGAATAACGGAGATTTGCCTGTGCGTGCCATTTGCAATTCTTGCAAGTGCCGCCATCGGTTCTCCCTGGCTTCCCGTACAGATGATTGTCAGCATATCGCTAGGAACTTTTCCAATTTCATTGACGCTGACGAATGCTTCATCTGGTGCGGTAATATAACCGAGTCTTCTCCCGATTTCTATAGTCTTCTCCATACTCCGCCCAACAATCGCCATTTTACGATTATGCTTAAGTGAGGACTTCACCACCTGCTGGATTCTGTCAATATTAGAAGCAAACGTCGCGAAAATGACACGTCCTTTCACTGTCTGGAAAATGTCCTCAATTGCTTCTCCGACACGTTTTTCAGATACAGAGAAACCCGGCTGCTCACTGTTTGTGCTGTCAGATAACAGGCACAGCACCCCTTCACTGCTGATTTCAGCGATTTTCTGAAAATCAGTACCCCTTCCAACCGGAGTTAAATCAAATTTGAAGTCACCAGTATGGACAATATTCCCCTCCGGAGTCGTCACCACGACACCGAATGAGTCGGCGATACTGTGCGTTGTCCGGAAAAAACGAACCTTGATATTCTGGAATTCAACGACCGTATCATTGTCGATCTGGTGGAACTTGACACCTTTGATTTTGTGTTCCTGAAGTTTTGACTTAATTAACTCAACCGCAAAATCACCGCCGTAAATCGGCGCTTTTACATCCTGCAGCAAAAATGGCAGTCCGCCGATGTGGTCTTCATGGCCGTGAGTCACAAAAATCCCGACTAGCTTGTCCTGATTTTGTTTTAAATAAGTATAATCCGCGAGCACATAGTCAATTCCAAACAACTCGTTATCCGGAAACTTGATTCCGCAGTCCACTAACACCATTTCATTTTTGTATTCGATTACATACGTATTTTTTCCGATCTCACCAAGACCGCCCAAGGCGAATATCTTAAGATCCTTTTTCAATTTCGTGTCCATAGTTCAACTCCTGTTTCTTTGTGCAAATGTATTTATTAATTCCCATGGGAATCATAGTCTAAAAAGAATAGTGAAGAAATTGGTTGGAGAAAATAGGGGTTTGAAGTTCTTAAAATATACCATAAAATAAGCGTTTCAACAAATATTGCTATCCCTTTTAGTATTGAGACGAGTATTTAAGGGAGAAAGTTGCTGATACGGATTAATTTTCCAGCCTGAGGATTCTGATTGTTTTTTGGGGTAATACAACTGTTCTGCTTTTACCGTTTTTGATCCTTTCACTTCATTTCGGGTAATGCAGCGGCTCTGCTTTTACCGTTTTTCCTCCTTTCACTCCTTTTCGGGTAATGCAGTTGCTTGCTCTAACGAGTTTTCTTTAGAATCTCACCTACACTCACTGCCTCCAAAAACATCAAAAACACCGCCATCATATCAAATGATTGCGGTGCCCGTGGTCCTTACAATATTTCCTTGAACGTCTTTGCCTGCTGGTCCAGTTCGTGAGCGGCACTTCCGATTTCTTTGAAGGCGGCGACCGCTTGTTCATTGAGTGTCTGGTTTTTGGTGATGCCATTTTGCGAGCGCTGGGTGGCTTCGTTGATTTTGGTGATTTCGCCTGCTATTCCTTCGATGTGTTCATTGACTTCCTGGATGGAATCCTGGACACGTGTGGCGAGCTTCCTGACTTCTCCGGCTACGACATTAAAACCTCTTCCATGTTCTCCGGCTCTTGCCGCTTCGATGGCCGCATTCAATGCAAGCAGGTTGGTTTGTGCGGCAATTTCGCGAATGGTCTGCACAATGCTGCCGATCGATTTGGCCTGTGATTTGAGCGATTCGAGAATTTCGAGATTTTCTTTTGACTCTTCGACAAGCTTGCTGGCGGCTGTTGCTGCTTCTTCACTTCTCGCAATGCCCAGTTCAGCCCGGCTGCTCAGCTCTTCAGACATCTGCTGAAGCTGCTCCGCTACTCTTGACGTATTCATCTCACGCTCGGAAATATCCGTTGCTACCTTCACCACGCCAGCGACTTTACCAGCGGAATCATACACCGGACTATAAGTCGCTTCAAGCCAGAGCAGCTTACCTCTTTTGGTGACACGCTGGATTTTTTCCTGAAAGCTTTTTCCGCTGCGCAGGTTTCTCCATAATTCCGTGTATGCTCTGCTGCCTGCAAATTCAATTGTGCAAAATTGTTTATGCATTAAACCTGGCATTTCTTCGACTCGGTATCCCATCGTCCTGGCAAAGTTCTCATTCGCCCAGAGCACTGTTCCATTAGGATCAAACTCGATCATCGCCAGTGATTTCTCGATTGCTGCCAATACTGCTTCTTCCTGAAATACCTGTGTACTTTTTAGCTCCGTACTAGTAAGCATATTTTCATCCTCTTTGTCATTTGATAGTCTAATTACTATTACTATCGTAC
>NZ_JBIQOE010000200.1:0-19379 GCF_047739415.1 Mesobacillus sp.
AGATGGCCAACTGGACTTGGAGAAGTCCAGTAATGGCCTAAAAGTATAGCGAAGAGAGTCTATTTTCTTTAAAAAATTCGATGAAATCCAAAAGGGGGTTCGGAATGAGACCATTCCGAACCCCTTTTGTCGACAAACTGAAGCACCCATTGATTGGGTGCTTTTTGCGTCTTGGGATATTTTATTATTTATAAAACCTAGCACGACTCGATAGGGGGAACTTTTATCAGACATTTCGCATCAGCATCTTGCTTGAAATGTCCATTAAACTCCTGTTATTAGACATTTCGCTCCGGTATCTTCCTTGAAATGTCCATTAAACCCCTGTTATTAGACATTTAACTACGGCAGCTTACTTGAAATGTCCATTAAACCCCTGTTATTAGATATTTCGCTCCGGTCTCTTCCTTGAAATGTCCATTAAACCCCTGTTATTAGACATTTAACTACGGCATCTTACTTGAAATGTCCATTAAACCCATGTTATTAGACATTTCGCTCCGGTATCTTCCTTGAAATGTCCATTAAACTTCTGTTATTAGACATTTCACTCCCGTCTCTTGCTTGAAATGTCCATTAAACTTCTGTTATTAGACATTTCACTCCCGTCTCTTGCTTGAAATGTCCATTAAACCCATTTTATTAGACATTTCACTACGGCATCTTACTAAAAATGTCTATTAACCTCCTGTTATTAGACATTTCACTCCCGTCTCTTGCTTGAAATGTCCATTAACCTCCTGTTATTAGACATTTCGCTGCTCCTTTTTGCTTGAAATGTCTATCGTAAAAACGATAAAAAGAGACGTATGCGATTGCATACGTCTTGCATTCCTCATTTATTATCTTCCTAGGAAAGAATTCAGCATCCACACATGCTTTTCTAAACCAGAGTGAATGGAGAGCAGCAGGTCGCTGGTTGTTTCATCATTGACTTCCTCTGCCAGCTCCATTCCCTTCTTTAGTTCTTGAATCATTGTTGAATAGTCGTCTACTATGCTTGCGACCATCTCAGTTGCGCTCTCATTGCCTGATGCTTCTTTTACAGATGCGAATTCAAGTGCACCGGACATGGTTGCGACTGGTTTGTCACCCATTGCCAGCAATCTTTCTGCTAGTTCATCGATATGTAAGGCAGCTTCGTTGTATAGCTCTTCGAATTTTGCGTGCAGAGTGAAAAATTCCGGACCGGTCACATACCAGTGATAGTTATGGAGCTTGATGTAGAGTACAGTCCAGTTTGCGATTTGCTTGTTGACTGACTGCGTCAATTCATTTTTCATCTTGGATCCCTCCTATTTATATGTACGGATTCATTATAGTCCAAGATTATCCAACAAAGGGTTTGAACCCGGAATTGTTCACAGGACTGTCAACTTTTTAGACAAGTTATGTGCTAGTACCGGGTCAAAAACCAAATTTCTCCATAAACTATACATAATAAAGTAATTATTTCTCCAAACTATGCATAGAAGTGGAGGTGTAAAAGAATGGGATTATTTAATGCGCTCAACCAATGGAGAAATGCAAGATACGAAAACCACCTTACTAATATGAAGGACCAGAATAAATGCCCGGACTGCCATGGCAGAGGATATTACGCTTTTTCCGCGAATGAGTTTGTTTATTATGCGGCACCATACGAATGTCCTGGCTGCAGCGGCAGTGGATTATATACAGATTGGAGCAATAGTACGACATAAAAATGGCCACTGCTTGTGCAGCGGCCATTTTTTCTATCATTTAATAGAGAAGGTACTTTTCCCTCACTTGCTTAAATTCATTTAATTCATCTTGCCACATGGCCTGGATGTCTTCCACAGATGTTCCGGCTTCAATTTCTTCCCTAATCCAGCCGTTTCCGGTCAGAAGATCGAAGAAGGAAATTCCCCTGCTGTCTTCTGCGCGGAATTCGAAGTCTTCAGGGTACATATCGTGAATTGTTTTGACAATATGAAGCCCTGTTACAATTGGCTCAAATGAATCCTGGTCGGTAATATGAATCTGGATTCCATGAGACAGTTTGCTTGCATGCTTTGAGAACGTCGGGGTGAACGATGCTGCCCTGAACTTTACTCCTGGAAGATTCAAAGAGTTCAATTTTGCGGACAGCTCATCAGAATTGATGAACGGTGCCCCGATCAGCTCAAACGGCTTTGTCGTCCCTCTTCCTTCTGATACATTCGTTCCTTCAATCAGTGCTGCACCTGGATATACGAATGCTGTATCCAGTGTAGGCATGTTTGGTGAAGGCATGACAAATTCCAGCGGCGTTTCGTCATAATTCATTGTGCGCTTCCATCGATCCATCTCAACGACAGTCAAGTCTGCGCCGATGTTGAATTCTTCATTAAAGAGCTTCGCCAGTTCACCTACCGTCATGCCGTGACGCAGAGGGATCTCATAGTTTCCTACAAAGGATTTATAATCTGTTTCAAGAACAGGTCCTTCAACTTTAACTCCGCCAAGCGGGTTCGGACGGTCAAGCACGATGAATGGGATATCGTTTTCCTTTGCCGCTTCCATCGCATAGGCCATTGTGTAGATGTACGTATAAAACCTGGTCCCTACATCCTGGATATCAAACAGCAGGACATCCACATTTTCGAGCATATCTGGTGTAGGTTTTTTCGTTTTCCCGTAAAGGCTGTAAACAGGAAGCTGCGTTTTTTCATCGATATAGTACTCGACATATGCTCCAGCCTGGGCGCTTCCACGAACTCCATGCTCCGGACCGTAAAGTGCGGTCAACTCGACATCAGGATCGTTGAAAAGCAAGTCGACAACACTGTTCAGATCTTGGTCTACTCCAGTAGGATTCGTGATCAGTCCGACTCGCTTGCCTTTGATCAGATCCTTGTGGTCCTGTAGTAGTGCTTCTGCACCAACCTTGAATTTCTTCAGGTCCTGGCTTTTGCCCTGTCCGCTATCATGGTTTGCCAACGCAATCGTCAATGAAGAGAGAATGAGGACGGTCGTCAATAATGCCGCCAGCCATTTTTTCAACTTGATCACTCCTGTTTTTATAGATTTTTAGACTATAATTTTGCGATGAACCTTTCTGCCCCTAAAAACCAAAGGCGGGCCATAATCGTTAAGCCCGCCTATTCACTTTTTAGTAGGTTAATCCGTGACCGAATTCATATAGCACGCCGCCATTATAATCTGGGATCGTGATAGGCAGCTTTCCTGTTGGCGCGAATTCTCCAAACATCGCTCCGGCCGCTGCTTCAAAGCTTGCTGGACGGAAACCGTATTGTGTCAGATACGCGTCAATTTCAGCGTAAGCCATAATGTCATATGGATTCCGGATGCCGACACCGACAACAGGAGCATCTGCCAGCTCAATGATCTGGTTGACCATTGCCATCTGAGCACTCGAAGGCGTCCGGCCTGACACATTGTAAGTATAGGTTCCGACTACTACCGCGCTAGCGTTTTTAATTAATTCCAACTGATCCTCAGTCAGCTTGTAGGATGAAGATGAGATGACTGTTGTATTTTCATGGCGCTCTTTAATCGCATCACCCAGGCTGCTTATAAAACTGTTGCCCACAACAACGATTTTCTCACTGCTTTCCAGTTTCAGAGGCAGCTTTGCATCATTTTTAACTAAAGTGATTGATTTCTCAGCCGCTTCTTTTTCAATTTGCTTATGCTCAGCAGAACCGACCACCTTCACTGCATTCGCAATCTTGTCTTCAACTGAAACAGGAGTTTCTTCCTTGATTACGCCTCTTTTTACCTTCAAGGTTAAAATGCGTCTAACAGATGCTTCTACCCGTTCTTCGGAGATCTCACCAGTCTTCACTGCTTCCAGCAGACCTGTTGCTACTTCTTCAAGACCGACTGGCATTAACACGATGTCCGTACCAGCCTTTACAGCACGAATGGCAGCATCAACAGGACCGAAATGGTCAGCGATGGCTTTCATGTTCATCGCATCTGTAGTGATGACACCTTCATAGCCCATTTCTTCACGCATCAGCTCTGTCAGGACCTTGTATGAAAGTGTTGCCGGAATCGCGATTTTTTCTCCCGTTTTTTGAGAAATCGCTTTTGTTCCATCGATTTTAGGGAAAGTGACATGAGCTGTCATAATCGCATCCACGCCTGCTTCCATTCCCTTTTGGAATGGAAACAGTTCGACTTCCTTCAAGCGCTCTTTATCGTGTGGAACTTCAGGAAGTCCAAGGTGGGAATCGACTGCCGTGTCACCGTGTCCCGGGAAGTGTTTCGCTGTCGCCGCGACACCAGCGGCCTGGAGGCCTTTTGTATAAGCTACACCCATGTCAGCAACAAGCTGTGGGTCTTCGCCAAATGAGCGAACGCCGATTACCGGGTTGTCCGGATTGTTATTGACGTCCATAACCGGTGCAAAGTTCATATTGATTCCTAAAGACGCCAATTCCTCGCCGATAGCATTGCCCACGTTATAAGCAATTTCTGGTGAGCGTGTCGCGCCTAATGCCATATTCCCTGGCATATCCGTTCCAGATTGAAGCCTTGTAACTATTCCGCCTTCCTGGTCAATCGTTAGCAGCAGGCCGAATTTTTCAGCTGCAGCTTGATAATCGGAAACCAGGCGTGCTGTCTGTTCTGTTGTTACTACATTCTCACGAAAAAGAATGACTCCGCCCAAATGGTATTTTTTCACGAGCTGCTCAATTTCCGGCAGCATTTCCGTTACATTTTCACCTTTCCAGGTCCTGAAATCCGGCATCAGCATTTGTCCTGTTTTTTCCTCCAGGGTCATTTTGCTGATTGCATTGCCAATCAAGTCATATCGCTGACCTTCCTGCTTAATGACAACACCTTCCGATTCAGGCTTTCCTTTTTCTCCTTCAGCTTTGGAGGATGGCTTCACTTTATAATCGAGGGCGATCCGGTCCTTGAAAGTACCGTCTGTCACTGAAATGAACGTCCGTCCATCCTGCCCTGTGAACTCCACATTTCCTTCCTGGTCTACTGTTGCGACATTTTTATTCGCAGACTCCCAGGTAAGGTTTTCAGATGCCAGCATGAAATGTCCTTCTGTATACACATGGAGTGCTTTCAATTGTATGCTTCCGTCTTTCACTGCTGCTTCCGCTTCTGGAACATTTTCGTAAATCACTAGATCCTCCACTGTGTTCTTTTCCTCGGCATTAGCCTTCTTTAAAGAAATGCCGGGCAGTATTTGTGAAAAAGCCAGCACGAACACTAGTGAATAGAGCATTAGCTTGCTGAATTTCCTCATCGTATCTCCTCCGTTTTGCATATTTTATCCAATTCATAAAGAATTACTAAAGTTAGTAATTTCTTAGCTGCCAATCTTCTCCGTAAAAATCAGGCTCAACCTTTTTACCATCAGAAGTTACCAAACTAATATTATCGACATACCAGCCGCGTCCATTTGTATAACTGTCCGTTTGGTAGCGGAAACGGATATGTTTGGTGGCTGCGGGGATTTCAACTTCCTCAGCATCCCAATCAACACTGCTGCCTGTAAAAACAGCTGCTTGTTCCCAGTTTTCACCGTCTTCGGAGATTTCCAGATAACCATAATCAGCTTCCGCTTCAATCCGATGCCAGGTGTCGAATGAAAGTGTTGCAGGCTTTGCAAGTTTCACTTCTGCTGTCATCGAGCGTTGGAGTTTGTCTCCATATCCTGAGAACCAGGCAGACCCATCCGGAATGTCTACCGGGATCGAATCAGCAACCTGTCTTGCCAGCTGTCTCCGAGCGACGTTCGTAGAAACCGTGCTTCGGCTTGGATGCACCCGGTTTGTAAGCAGGATTGCGATTGTGCCATTATTTCTGTTTACGACAATCGAGGTGCCGGTATAACCCGTATGTCCAAGGGAAGTTCCTTCTGATAAAGCATCCATGAACCATCCCTGGGCAAGCTCCCAGCCTAAACCATGGTCATCACCAGGGAATTGCGGGATTTGATTTTCAACGATCATGTCCACTGTTTCTGGCTTTAAAATGACTTCGCTGCCATATCGGCCATCATTCAAATACATATGCGCAAGCTTGGCGAGATCCTCTGCAGTCGAGAACACTCCTGCATGACCGGCAACACCATCCAGTGACCAGGCATTTTCATCATGAACTTCACCCCAGACCATTCCACGATTAATTGCTGGCTGATATTCTGTCGCGGCGATCCGTTTTTTAAGTGATGAAGGAGGATTGTACATTGTATCTTCCATTCCTAGAGGCTCTGTAATATTTTCTTTGACAAACTCGTCCTGGCGCTGACCTGAAAGCCTTTCGATCAACAAACCGAGCGTGATCATGTTGAGGTCGCTGTATGTATAAGTACTGCCCGGCTCATTATTTAATGGATGCTCTAACACAAGATTCATTCTGTCCTCGCGGCTGCTTCCTTTTGTATAAAGAGGAACCCATGCAGTGAAACCAGATGTATGGGTCAGCAGTTGCCTGATGGTGACGTCTTCTTTTCCATTGGCGGCAAATTCAGGAATATGCTTAGAAACTTTATCATCGAGCTCGAACTTTCCCTGGTCATATAGAATCATAGCTGCTGTGGTGGTGAAAATTTTACTGATAGAGGCAAGGTCAAAAATTGTATCTTCCTCCATCTTGATCGGATTACTAGATTCAGTGTATTGGTCATCTTCATATCTATAGGCAAATCCATACGCCTCCTGCTTCACGATATGACCACGGCGGGCGACGAATGCGACAGCACCTGGCATCACACCGTCAGCAATCATTTTTTCCATATGCCCGTCGATCTCGTCCAGCGGCTGCTGTACCATGCCCGCTCCTCGAACCGACCCTTTATGAAGCACTGGCGATAAAGGGCCTGGCTTGTCCCATGAAAATACAGGATGGACTTCCTTGAAGCCTCCCTTGCCCTCCCGCTGTTCAATCGATGCCCCTGGTGCTTGATTGCCTTCCGCAAATGACACTGGAATCATCACTCCTGTACCGAGAACGGCTGCTAACGCAATCGACAATGATTTGTTCTTCATGTTTCCTCCTTTTCCGAGCTATTGCTCCATTTAATCTATTAAACTTTGAAAAGGCTTTCATGCTGTAACCTTAGACTATCTAAATAACAGTATAGATGTCTATACCACTATAGACCCAACCCTCCTGAAAAATAGAAAAATCCCGTGACTGCTCTCCCGGGATTTTCGAATCATTTTTGTAAAAATATTCAAATAATTTAGCGGAAATTTTCCCAACATCATATCTCATGAATTATTTCCGCTTATTCTCCTTTTGTTTGATCCAATACCTGATTCCTTTGCCTGCAAGAGGTTCATCATTGAATCGCGGAATAACATGCAAATGGGCATGGAAAATCGATTGCCCGCCGGCCCTTCCAGTATTCCATCCTACACTGTAACCATCTGGAGTATACTTATCATCAAGAATCTTCTTCGCCCCAAGCAGTAACTCCCTGGAATCATTCCACTCCTGTTCTGATAACTCAAAGACATCCTGCTTATGAAGCTTCGGTATAATCAGCCCGCTTCCCTGCAGGACTTGCTGCTCAGACTCCTTCTGGATAAAATAACATGTTTCATTCTCCAAGACGATTTGCTGCTCTTCATCTGCATTCACATTGCAATATGGGCAATTCTCATGGTACATTTTATTCTGCCTCCATTCCCACCACTTTTTTAATTGGAAAGAAACACGGATATTTTCCAGTTCGCGGAATTCCAGCGTAAAACCGCGGAATTATTCTCGATAATCCCGGAAACCATTCGTGTCATAATTAAACGCGTTTTCTTGACAACTTTGGGTCCTAAACCATGAAACCTGTCATAATAAACCCGTTTTCTTGACAGCTTTGGGCCCTAAACCCTGAAACCTGTCATAATAAACCCGTTTTCTTGACAGCTTTACGCTCTACAACCTTAATCCTGTCATAATAAACCCGTTTTCTTGACAGCTTTGGGCCCTAAACTCTGAAACCTGTCATAATAAATGCGTTTTCTTGACAGCTTTACTCTCTATAACCTGAAAAGCTGTCATAATAACCGCTCTTTCTTGACAGCTTTACGCTCTACAATCTAAAACCTGTCATAATAAATGCGTTTTCTTGACAGCTTTGGGCCCTAAACCCTGAAACCTGTCATAATAACCGCTCTTTCTTGACAGCTTTACGCTCTACAATCTAAAACCTGTCATAATAAACCCGTTTTCTTGACAACTTTGGGCCCTAAACTCTGAAACCTGTCATAATAACCGCGTTTTCTTGACAGCTTTGCGCTCTACACCATGAAACCTGTCATAATAACCGCTCTTTCTTGACAGCCTGACTCTCTACAACCTGAAACCTATTAGTCATTCGCGGAAACAACGATAGGTTTCGCGGAACTTCCCAGTTGAATAAAAAACGGGATACCTCGCCTTATCCATGTGCTGTTGCTTTCCCAACACACCTATATCCGCAACCTTTTTTCTATATCATTTGATGGTCCGACTTCGATTTACCATGTGTCTTTATTTCTTATCACTTTTTTTATCCAGATTATTTAGCCAACTCTCATAAAACTCATACACTGACCCTGCTGCGACAAAACCGATGAACAGCAATATGACCCAAAGAGTCTTTTTGATCCACATGATGTCGATAATGATTGATAACCCTCCAGCCACGATAGTGGAAACGATTAAGACCAGCCATCTTCTTAGTATCTTTGAATCCTTATCCACGCTCATTTCTCACACCTGCCTTCCTTATTCACTAATACGCAATAAAGGACTTCAGGTTTCAAAAAACAGGGCCCAAAAAAGGACCCTGCTATATTACTACTTTACTAATTTTCTCATCGAATGGATTTGGCCAAGATGATAGGCTTCATGAAATAATGCCATGTTGGCAAGCTCCCCAAAAGTCTCCAGACCAAGGAAAGGTTTTTTTAGCTTTTCATCGAGCATTGAAGCTGGTACTTCCTTGATCCGATCCAGCTGTGCTTTCAATTGCTCAGTCAACACCTCAACTGAAGGAACATCTCCAGACCATTCTGATGGACGGGTACCATTTCCGAATAACTCTATGTAGTTTGCAGGAAGATGATTTGTTTTTTTCGGGAATCCCATCATGAATTGTTCCGTAACTGTCAGCACATGCCCGATATGCCAGTGGATGTTGTTATTGAAGCCTTCTGGCTGAACACTTGCCTGTTCAGGAGTGATCGCCTCAATGTTTTTCAAAAAAGACCTTCTAGTCAATTCAAACTGCTTAAATAAGAGCTCGCTCATAATTCCATTCCCCTTTCCAGCTTGTACTTCTCCATATATTTATTCTATATATTTCCAACATATGCGGCAAGGGAAAAGGAATAATCCTACTAAATACCCCTTTAGGTATTATATCCCGTTAAAGGAAATCCCATGACAAAATTTGTTCAAAACATTATGGCTGATATGTGTCTTCACACATTATTCACAGATTTCCAGAAATTGCTTTGATATCTTATAAGTGTAATAATTATTAATTTTTGAAGGGAAGCGATTTAGATGTTTGCTAAATGGTTAAGAGAAAACAATATTGCTGCTGGCCTGTTGACTGTGATTCGTGTTTGGCTAGGCTACAACTGGATGACTGCAGGATGGGGAAAATTGACTGGTGATGGATTTGACGCAACTGGATATTTGAAAAATGCAGTTGCCAATCCAGTAAAAGGTCCAGACGGACACATGGTTTATGGATGGTATGTAAACTTCTTGGAAAGCTTTGCGATCCCGAATGTCGAACTTTTCAACTTCATTGTTCCATTAGGAGAATTCTTAATTGGTCTTGGTTTGATTCTTGGAACACTGACAACTGCTGCTATGTTCTTCGGCCTGGTAATGAACTTCAGTTTCTTCCTTGCTGGAACAGTTTCTCATAACCCAACAGACATCTTCTTTGGCTTCATCATCCTGTTCTCTGGCTTCAACGCGGCAAAATACGGTTTAGACCGCTGGGTGGTTCCTTTCATCCGCAAAACTGTTTTCAAACAAACACCAGAAGCTGCACACAAATCTGCTTAACATAATAGCAAATGCCCTCCGCCATTAGGCAGAGGGCATTTTTTACAAGGATTTTTCCTCAATGGTTTTGAGCATGATCTTTTTCCTGAAGCCGCCGCTGCGATTCTTCTTGAGCTGGCGCATGAACTCAACTTCCGATTCCGTGATGCCGCGATGATCGGCAATCGCATATACCACTTCAAGCAAGTCGACGATTTCACTCAGCAGCCTGTCTGTTCCAGCATTACGGAACTTCTCGACTTCCTCATTGAACTTCTCCATAAGTTTTTCACTATATTGACTTCCATCTAAAATTTCAAATTCCACATTCTTGCCTTTTTCCTTCATCAAATCCGGAAAAAAGTCTCTTACTAGCTTGTTATATTCCTTTTTCTCCATGTCGATTTCCCCTTTAGCTGTCCTATTGATAAACATATCCTTTATTCAAGATGTTCAAACACTTTTTCAATAAAGAAAACAGATTCAGCCCTCTTCCAAAATAAATAGATTAATAGTAAAAAGCCTGTGGATCGGTCCACAGGCTTTTTGTAAGATAAGGAAGTATAGAATTCATTTTGAGAATTGTCCAGCTCCAGCGCCTAGCACCTCGAGACGTTTCGGTCCGCCCAATGAAGTCAAAGAACGACTTCACTGGTCGGCCCTCCAACGCTTGTCGGGGCTGACCAAGGCGCTTCCGCTTTCCTATCAAACTACATAATCTTCATTTAATTTACTGCAGGCATTTGATAGGTTCTGCAGGCATTCCATCCTTAGCTTCTCGTCGCAGATAAAATCATTCATCAGTTCTTCTTCAAGCTTCATTTGGATTTGATTGATTTCTTCTTTCAGCCGCTCTCTTTTTTCAACCTCTGATAAGTGAAACTCAATTTCCCGTTCGAAGTACTCTACCGTCCCAAATAATACAGTCAACGATTCCTCCACCTTCCTTAAATTTTTCAATCCTATGTGATAAAACCAAACCTGCCAAAAGGATTATTTTATTTTGTCCTGTCAAGTTACTTAAGTATTATTTATCCTCTCTCGCAATCGGCAAACGTGAAATACAGTTCTTTTTGCAATATTGAGCAGAAAGGGACATTCCAAATAAAAAAATCCCCAAAAAGATGGCGGATTTTTTTCGGCAAGTGGTAAAGCAAAACGATTTACCTATCTTTTTATTTGCATCCGATCTTTTTTGGCAACCCGACAATCATAGCTAAAACGCCTTAGACTCGCGGCTTTGCGTCCTTACCTTTCGATAAGTTTGCCTTTTTCAGTTCTAATTAAAATATAAATCTTAAGAACCATTTTTTCAACAAAATTCGCCAATAAATTACAAATATAAGTCTATTTTCCTATTCCTATCTATAGAAAAAACTTTTCGGCGATAGTTTAATAGCCTCAGATTGATAGACACGGCTTTTGGGAAGGACAGGAAATTTTCAGACTAGATTGTTTTAACAATGTAATATACCAGCAATCTCCATGTAAAATTCACTTGCTAGAATAGAGGGAAGAAGCTTTATTACAGGCGAATGGCAGGAGGATCCGTATGGAACAGCATGTTAAGATGTCGCTAGATGAATGGAAAGCAGAAATTGAAGAGATTCTTAAAGAGATTGATGCGGAATATGAAGAAGTGAAGAATGAGTTAAAAGTGTATACATATAAATTCAATATTACAAAGCAGGTTGTTCAGTCAACCGTCAATCCTGATTTGAATAGAAAGATTCGCGAATTGTACCATCAGCCGTTTGAGGAAAAGTTCAATGATCTGAAGGAATATATCAAGGAATTGGAAGAGAAGAAAAGAGTCTTCCAAATGTTCACCGATAAAATTGAAAAAGTCACTGAAAAAGAAGAAGCACCACACTTTGCTGTTGCTCAATCGGAGTAAGAAAAGCGCAAGCGACTCGAGGGGCTAGGGGCTGGGCTAGACAATTCTCGAAGTGAAAATTTATACTTTCTTATCTTGTAAATGAGAAAAGCCTGGCTGAAGATCATTTCAGTCAGGCTTCTTCTATCTTATTCCTTCCACCAGGAATCAAACATGGATGCAGGAATATGACGTTTATGCTCTGAAGTAAGATATCTTCTTTCAATTTTAGCTGCATCTGCTTCGTCAATCTGCTTTCCTTCAAGATAATCATCTATGGCTTCATAGCTGACACCAAGCTCGGTTTCATCTGCCTGAAGCGGTTTGTTATCGAGAAGGTCTGCCGTCGGCTCTTTGAGATACAATCTTGGTTCTGCGTTCAAGGCTTTAAGCAGCTCCCTTCCCTGTCTCTTATTCAGACCTGAAAGTGGCAGCAAATCGGCTCCGCCATCACCGTATTTTGTAAAGAATCCTGTAACGGCCTCCGCTGCATGGTCGGTACCAATCACAAGCAAACCTTCCTGGCCGGCGATCGCATATTGCGTGATCATCCTCATTCGAGCTTTCGCGTTACCTTTGTTAAAATCGGTCATTTTATCACCGATGGCATCTTCAAACTGCGTATTGAATGTATCTACCGCAGGCTGGATATTAAAAGTGATCGTTTTATCAGCCTGGATGAACTTCAACGCTTTCTGTGCATCATCTTCATCCTTTTGCACTGAGTATGGAAGTCTTACTGCTACGAATTTGGCCTCAGTACCCTCCGAACGCAGTTCTTCGACTGCGAGCTGTGCCAATCTTCCGGCAAGTGTTGAATCCTGGCCGCCACTGATTCCAAGAACAAATCCTTTTGCTTTTGAAGCCTGTAAGTACTCCTTAAGGAAGTCAATTCTGTTCCTGATTTCCTCCTGAGGATGTATTTCCGGACGTACATTCAACGCTTCTATAATCTGTTTTTGCAAGCTCATAATAAACCTCCTAAATCACTATTAACTATTCATCATGCTCTTTCGCTAATTTAGGTAGAGAAAACTGCCTGCGCGAGAACACCTTTATAAAAGAGCATATCCATTAAAAAGTTTAAAGTCCAGATTTTGGTCAGATAATCTAACATTCCGTTTTGGAAGATGAAGCACTCGTATACTATTTTACCCAATCGCTTGTTGTTCGTAACATTTTGTCCGCCATGATTTTTTTGCTAGACTATAACTTAGACTATAAATGCGAATCAAAATGGAGGCATTAACAATGGCAGCAAATGAAAAATTCACAGGCTATTTCGGTACATATACTAAAGGTGATAGTGAGGGCATCTATTCTTTTGCCCTGGATGCAACCAATGCAAAGATCATTGATGTGAAGGCGGCAGCAGCGCTTGAAAACCCTACCTACCTTACAATCAGTGAAGATAATCGCTTTCTTTATGCCGTAGCAAAGGAAGGCGGCTCTGGTGGAGTGGCGGGATTTGGCATTAATGATTCAGGACAATTATCGTTCATTAATAGCCAGCTTTCCGCAGGAGCGTCTCCATGCCATGTGAGCGTGAACAGAGAAAACAACCTGCTTTTATCCGCAAATTATCATAAAGGATCTGCAGATTCGTATCTGCTTAACCCCGAGAATGGCCGTATTGAGGCTGCTTTATCAAGTGCCGTCCATGATGGCTCAGGCCCTGATGAACGTCAAGAAAAAGCGCATACCCATTATGCCGGTTTCACCCCGGATGGGAAATACGCAGCAGTCATCGACCTTGGCATCGACCAGTTGATCACCTACTCCCTGGATAACGGCCAGTTGATCGAGAAGAGTGTTTTGAAGGTGAAACCAGGAAGTGGTCCGAGACACCTTGTTTTCCATCCAAACAACAAAATCGCCTATTTGATGACAGAATTCAGTTCAGAGGTCCTTGTTTTGAAATATCATTCTGAAGATGGTCGTTTTGAACAGATTCAGGCCATTACTACTCTGCCAGCTAATTTCACTGAAAACAACCAGGGGAGCGCCATCCATATTTCCTCTGACGGGAAATTCGTATACGCTGCCAACCGCGGCCATGACAGCATCGCAGTTTTTAGTATGGACCCTGAAAGCTTTGAGCTTAGTTTTGTTGAACATACTTCAACAGAAGGAAATTGGCCGAGGGATTTTGTGCTTGATCCGAGCGAGAAATTCCTGATTGCGACGAACCAGAATTCCAGCAATGTCGCGCTATATTCACGTGACGAGGAAACAGGCAGATTGACATTATTACAGTCTGATGTAAAAGTTCCAGACCCGGTATGTGTTAAGTTTTTGAATTATTAAGAGAAGAAGGGAAGGTGCCTTTTGTGCACCTTCCCTCTTATTTGTCACTCGGGAATCGCACTCCCATTTGCTTTCTTGCTTCATCGAGAATAGACATCGTAATTCTTGAATTTTCAAGTGAGTTATTGGTAGATTCCTGCTTGCCTTTCTGAATCAAATTAATGAACTCCTCAGCTTCATAAAACATATTATCAGCAAGCTGCTCTCTTGATATGTTCTCCGTTTTGCCACCACGATAGATGATCTCCACTTTTTCAGGTGTACTGATTTTATCAATTCTGATGTTGCCATCCTCGCCGTGAATTTCAGATGGAAGGGTCGAATCAGTGATTTTTGAGAACATGATAACAGCATCCATTTCATCGTATTTCAATATCAGGCTACCTTCCCCATCCACCCCTGACTCGAGCACATAACCATTCGCCTGGACTGATTTTGGTTCACCAAACAAGACTACTAGCGGATAGATGCAATAAATACCGATGTCCATCAAAGAACCTGCCGAAAATTCCGGGTTAAAGGCATTCAGCACTGTGCCTTCTTTAAATTTGTCATAACGGGAAGAATACTGGCAATAGCTTGCAAAGTACCTTCTGACCTTGCCTATTTTATCAATATTCTCCTGGACAGCTTTGAAGTTAGGCATGTGGGTTGATTTTAACGCCTCCATCAAAACTACATGATTTTCTTTTGCAGTTTTTATCATTACTGCAAGCTCATCGCTATTGGACGCGATCGCTTTTTCACATAGCACATGCTTGCCATTTTCCATGAACGTGATTGCCTGGCTTGCATGCATGGAATTAGGGCTGGCGATATAGACGGCATCAATCACATCACTTTTCGCCATCTCTTCCATATCGGTGAAAATGGTAGTCACCCCGAATTTACCCCCAAACTCCGCAGCGCGTTCCTCTGTACGCGAAAAAACTGCCGCAAGCTGAAAATCCTTATGATGACTAGCACCTTTTATAAAAGCTTCTGTAATCCAATTTGTACCTACCACTCCAAAACGCACCATAATACTCATCCTTTCAAAATAGCAAAAGCTGGAGGCAATGCCCGCAGCTTCATTTTCATATTATCGGAACGGGAGCTCAATCACAAACTTTGTCCCTTTTCCATGCTCGCTTTCAACAGTAATTTTTCCATCGTGCATCTGAACCAGCTGTTTAACGATTGATAAACCAAGCCCAAATTCTCCAAACGGATTACTAGTCCTGGAGATGTCCGCTTTGTAAAAGCGATGCCAGATTTTTTCGATCTCAGCAGGTTCGATTCCGATTCCGGTGTCCTCGATTTCAATCACCGTTTTGGTCCCATCCATCCTGCTGCGGAGCCAGATAGTCCCGTTTTCAGTGAACTGGATGCTGTTTTTCGTAATATTGATAAGAATCTGGACGAGGCGGTCATAATCAGCATGGACCATTGCCGATTCCTCTGCTTCGATTTCGATGGTGTTATTGCGCTCCCCCGCCTGAAATCCGAGCTGGTCCTGGATGATTTCCAGAACCTCAATCATTTCAATATCTTCTTTAAAAAGCTGTACCTGATTTGAGCGAATTTTATCATAGTCGAGGTTTTCATTCACCAGTCGGATCAGCCGCTTCGTTTCCTTGCTGACCAAATTGATGCCGCGCTCTTTTTCTGCTTCAGGAATCATATCGGTTTTAAAGCCCTCGATAATTCCGCTGATCGTCGTGAGCGGCGTCCTTAATTCATGAGAAACATCCGACATGAACTGACGGCGCCGGTTTTCCAGGTTTTCAATCTCAGCCTTCGATTCGTTGAGTTTACCCACCATGCTGTTAAAATCATTCGCCAATTCTCCGATTTCATCGAAGTCAGAGGATGGAACTTTTACCGTATAATCCCCTGCCGAAACAACCGATGTCGCATCCTGGAGCTTTTTGATCCGGTTGACATGGATGCGCGCCAGCACCCAGCTCAGCAGAAACGAAACAGCGAGCGCAATTAGCATTGTATAAAATAAGTTCTTATTGATTTCCGTGATCATTTCCCGTGTCCCACTGATTGGAGAGGTGAGTAGAATACCACCAATGAAATCGCCTCGGTCCAAATATGGCAAAACAACCAGGGTCACGGCCCTATCATAACGTTCGAGATCATAATTTTTAACGATTGGCCTTCCTTTTGTAAGCTGTCTTAACTCTTTTTCCGTCAGTTCAATCGCCGGGCCTCTCCATCTGATTGGATTGAGAAGCTGGATATTCTCATCGAACACACTGAATTGAATATCCCGGCCGAAAAGAACGCGGGCATATTGATTGATCACCTGGTCGGGGCGTTCACTGCCTCGGTCAAGATCATGGAGGATATTTTCTCCGTAGGAAATCAGCTCTTCAGTCTTGTTTTTATAAACCAGCGTTTCCACGTACTGCGTGAATACGAGGCTCAGAATGAGGAATGCAACGATGATGATACTGATATGGCTGATAAACTGCTGGTAAATATACTTAATTTTCATGCCCATCAACCGACTCATCGAATTTATAACCAACGCCCCAAACAGTATGGAACAATGGCTGTTCAGTTGTACCAACCTTTTTCCTCAGACGTTTGATATGGACATCAACAGTACGCTCATCTCCGTAAAACTGATATCCCCATACGCGTTCGAGAAGCTGTTCCCTTGTGAAAACCTGGCGGGGATGCTGGGCAAAAAAGAGAAGCAGGTCGAATTCCTTCGGCGTTAAGTTCGTTACTGGTTTGCCGCCCAGGGTCACTTCACGCGTTTCCTTATTGACTTTAAGCAGACTTGTCCCAACTTCATTGTCCTCTTCTGGCTTTTGCTTTTGATAGCGGCGGGCTACAGCCTTGATCCTAGCCATCAAAGCCAGGGGGCTGAAGGGCTTTGTCACATAATCATCCGCACCCATTTCCAGTCCGAGCACCTGATCCGACTCACTGTCCTTCGCCGTCAACATGATGATCGGCACATCACTGCCCTCCTGCCTGACCTTCCTGCACAAGCTGACCCCATCCATGCCCGGGAGCATCCAGTCGACAATCAACAAATCCCATTCCTCATTCTTAAAAACCTCATACCCTCGAAGGCCGTCATTCACGAACTTACCTTCAATTCCCTCTTTTAAAAAGAACATCTCGATCATCGCGCAGACACTCTCATTATCCTCAATGACTAATATTTTCACGGTAATCCCCTCTTATCGGATATCTGTTATATCTAAATTATAGCGCAACGCAATCAGAATCAACTGTTTCGCCCGTTGTTACAGATTATTTAATAGGTTGGTCATAGTTTGTTCATGATTTTTAGAGAGGCTGGATTGTTCAAAATCATGCTCTACATGCTTTATTGGAACTCTTTTTTCAGTGTTCTTACAAAATCATGTTCCAATACGCCTCATTGGTGACCTCTTTTCTCATCTTCTCACAAAAACGGGCGCCAATAGGCTTCAAGTCATTTTAACGTTGCTGGTTCACGCTAATTAATGTAAAAAAGCCAGCTCATCACATGAGCTGGCTCTTGTTAATTAATCTTTTTTTACAGGCAGTCCTTCTTCTTCCCAGGCGGAGTAGCCGCCTTCGAGATTGACTACGTCTTTGTAGCCATTTTTCAGCAACAGGCTTGTGCCGATTGCAGAGCGTGCGCCTGATTGGCAGTGTGCGATGATTTTCTTGTCTTTAGGAACCTTGTCAAGGTTGTCAGTCAGGTTCCCGAGCATCAGATGGTGGGCACCTGGAATATGGCCGCTGTCCCACTCGCTCTGGTTGCGGACATCGATCACAAAATAGTTCTCGTCTTCCATCAGTTCTTTTGCCTGGCTAGCTGTTACGGTCTTGTATTCTTCCAGGTTGCCGCTGAGCTCTTTCGGATCAACATACCCTGTCACCTGGTCAAGTCCGATTGACTGCAGGGATTTTTCCACATCAGCTAATTTTTCAGGATCAGCAATCAGCACGATGTCCTGATCATAGCTTAATAGCCATCCTGCCCAGTTCGTGAAGGACTTGTTATACGGAATGTTGATTGTTCCTTCTGCATGTCCCTCCGCGAACTCATCTGCCGGCCGGGTGTCGACGACTGCTGCATTGCCAGCGTCAGATAATGAAACTTTAGGAGTGTCTTCACGGCGAAGCAATTCTGGGCCAACTTTATTGAGCTTTTTCATTTCGGCGAAGTACTTAGGAGGTTCTGGCTGGCCTGCAAGAAGCTCTTCCACGAACTTTTCCTCCTCGTTGATTTGGAAAGCCCAGTTGAATTTTTTCTCATAGCCTAAAGTGGACATTGGCACAGCGCCTAGGGATTTTCCGCATGCGCTGCCTGCGCCGTGTGCTGGCCATACCTGCAGGAAGTCCGACAGCTTTTCTACTTTGCGGAGTGATTCGAACATTTGGCGGGCCCCTGATTCAGATGTATCTTTAATGCCTGCTGCCTTTTCCAAAAGGTCTGGACGGCCGACATCGCCTACAAACAGGAAGTCACCGGTGAAAATACCCATCGGTTCATTAGCGCCGCCTCCTTTGTCAGTCAATAGGAATGAGATGCTTTCCGGTGTATGGCCCGGCGTGTGCATAACTTCAAAATGAATATTTCCAATGTTAAAAGTCGACCCCTCAGTCAGCAATTCATGCTCATAATGATCGACATATTGATACTTCCAGTCTTTATCACCCTCGTCTGATACATAAAGCTTGGCGCCATGATGGTGGGCAAGCTCCCTTGCACCAGAGAGATAGTCTGCGTGAATATGAGTTTCTGTAGCGGCCGAAATATTGAAGCCTTCTTTTTTGGCGATATCCAGGTAAGGCTGGATATTCCTTGCCGGGTCAATGACAATGGCTTCACCCGTTCTCTGGCAGCCTATCAAATATGACATATGTGCTAGCTGATCATCAAAAAAAGATTTGAAATACATAACGATTCCTCCTACATTTTTTGTTTTCATAGGTTCATGAAGTCTATACTCCTCTATACCCTGCACCATATTTTTTTAAAAGCTATAAAATATGCCAGCGGGTGCTGCCCTAGTACCAATAAATACCTATAACTGTATTTTACTTTGTGTAACCATTTGCTTCAAGAACAAAAAGCGCAAGCGCCTCGTTCAGCCCTGACAAGCGCTGGAGGGCCGACCGGTGAAGTCGTTCTTTGACTTCATTGGGCGGACCGAAGCGACTCGAGGGGCTAGGCGCTGGAGCTGGATTAAGATAACTTCATGAA